>NZ_JACJPW010000082.1 GCF_014696265.1 Aerosakkonema funiforme FACHB-1375
TAGCCCCTAGCCCCTAGAGATCGTCAGTGTTGTGTGTGAGGGTTTGACGTGACAAAGTTTATTCCGCAACTCCAAGAAATTTCGACGAAATTCAGTGGCTTTGAGTCACCTGAATCAGAACCGACAAATATCGGGGAATCTCAAACAATTCAAGCAGAACCTCCCTCAGACATTGCACCGAAACAATCGGTGAGCGAGGGTAAAGCCAAGCCCAGTCAGCGCCAGTCGGCGGCGGTAACAAAACAGCAGCAAAGCACAACAGAATTTCAAACTGCCACATCCCCCGCCCCAGAAACCTCAGAAGCTACCGAAGCAGATTTTTTAGCTTCAACTCAGAAACTTGCCAAACCGGATATTTCCGCGATCGAGACGAAACTGATAGTAGGACTCAAGCAAGTTTCCACCCAAATCGCGACAAAACTGCCCAAACTACCCATTTCGGAACTAAATAAGCAAAACCTAGAAAACTTCAGCCGCAGAGTACTCGATTCCCCGTGGCTCGATCCGAAAAACCCCGTTTATCGCAGCCGCAAATTTTTGATCGGCGCGGGATTGGGAGTGGGAGTGGGCGGTAGCGCTCTAGCAGTCGGCGTAACTTTGTGGTCGATCGAGCGCAGCCTACCCGATCCGAATGAAGTCTTCACCTTTGTCAGAGACGGAACTCTAACGATCAAAGCCGCAGATAACAGTATTTTGCAACAAATAGGGCCGGCAACTCGCGAAAAACTCAAGCTCGATGAAATGCCACCCCAGTTAGTACAAGCGTTCATCGCCTCGGAAGACAGCCGCTTTTATCAGCATAAAGGAGTCGATTACCAAGGCATCGGCAGAGCGTTCGTCTCCAACTTGATGCGTCGGGATGTGGTGGAAGGCGGTAGCACTATCACCCAACAGCTGGCGAGATTGGTATTTCTCACCCAGGAACGCAGTGTCGGGCGCAAAGTTCAGGAAGTCTTTCTCGCTCAGAAAATCGAGCAGAAGATGAATAAAGACCAAATACTCGATCGATATCTGAATTTGGTCTATCTCGGCGAAGGAGCTTACGGCGTTGCAGATGCCGCCTGGGTTTACTTTAGCAAACCGCTCAAAGACCTCACCCTCCCGGAAATAGCCACCATTGCAGGCGTAACCCCAGCCCCCAGCATCTACTCGCCCCTGGTAAATCCCCAAGCCGCCCAGCAACGTCGCAATACGGTGTTGCAGCGAATGCAGCAAGTCGGTTACATCACCCCAGACCAAGCGCAAACAGCCAGCGCCCAGCCTTTAGCTCTCAACCCGGCACCCCCCAAACGGCTTTCCACGGAGGCAGAATACTTTACCTCCTACATTCAGAAGGAATTAGCCAAGTATGTCTCCCCGGATGCGATCGAAGCAGGTGGCTTGATCGTAGAAACAACCCTCGATCGCCAGTGGCAAAAAAACGCCGAACAAAGCGTCCAAGATGTACTGAAACGCTACGGTTCCGAACAGAAATTCGGGCAAGCAGCTTTAGTGTCGATCGATCCGCGTAACGGCGAAGTTAAGGCGATGGTAGGGGGAACTGATTTTGAAAAAACCCAATTCAACCGCGTCACCCAAGCTCAACGTCAGCCCGGATCTACATTTAAAGGATTTCTCTATACAACTGCGGTCGCCGCAGGTTTCTCTCCCTACCGAGGCTACCTGGATGCCCCCCTTTCAATTGACGGCTACACCCCGAAAAACTACGGCGGCGGCTACTTTGGCTGGATTTCTATGCGGGATGCCCTAGCCACTTCCATCAACACAGTTGCCGTCAAGGTACTGCTTGATGTCGGATTTCAACCCACGATCGACATCGCTCACAAAATGGGCATAAAATCCGAACTCAAACCTACCTACTCCCTCGCCTTGGGAGCCTCGGAACTCAATTTGCTGGAACTGACCAACGGCTACGGCACCTTGGCTACTGGGGGTGTATATGCCGAATCTCACGGCATTCGTCGCGTCCTCGACCAGCGCGGCAAAGTTCTTTACCAAGCCAACTTTAAACCCCAACAAGCCATAGATACAGAAACAGCTTCCATCATGAATTGGATGCTGCGGGAAGTAGTCAATGGCGGTACGGGTCGCGCCGCTTACCTCAACGATCGACCCGTTGCCGGCAAAACCGGTACTTCTGACGAAGCCCGCGACCTTTGGTTCATCGGCTACATTCCCCAAGCAGTGACAGGAGTTTGGCTGGGTAACGACGATAATAGCCCTACTGTCGGCAGCAGCAGCACAGCCGCCATGACCTGGCACAATTTTATGGTCAAAGCTGTAGATGGTATGCCGGTGGAGAAGTTCGCCGAACGACCCCAGAAACTGGAAGGTCGCAAAGCAACGATCGCAATTCAGCCGATCGAGCCGGGCAAAATCTACTCTGGCAAAATTGCCAGAAAAGTTGAGAAGGAAGAGCCTCCCGCTCCTCAGAAAATTATCGTCTCCAAACAAGATAGGGACGAAAAACCGGTTACCCGCAGTGTACGAAGTCAAGACGACTCGGATACACCTACACCCCAACGTCGCCGCCGTCGCTATTCCCAGGTGACGGAAACAAAATATATCAGCGATAGTTCTCCCGCACCGCGCCGCGTTCGATCGGAAAGACTGCGACGGCGTTCCTACACCGCCGATACCAATTCGGCACCCACACAGCCGGTCAGGCAGTCTCGTCGGCGTTCCTACACCGCCGATACCAATTCGGCACCCACACAGCCGGTCAGGCAGTCTCGTCGGCGCTACTACACCGCCAATACCAATTCGGCACCCGCACAGCCGGTCAGGCAGTCTCGTCGGCGTTACTACTCCGCCAATGCCAATTCGGCACCCGCACAACCGGTCAGGCAGTCTCGTCGGCGCTACTACTCCGCCAATGCCAATTCGGCACCCGCACAACCGGTCAGGCAGTCTCGTCGGCGCTACTACACCGCCAATACCAATTCGGCACCCGCACAGCCGGTCAGGCAGTCTCGTCGGCGCTACTACACCGCCGATACGAACGCCGCCCCAGCAACATATCGTGCAGAGCGATCTCGCCGTCGCACAGTACAGCAATATACCGCTCAATCAGAAGCACCGCGTCGTCGCACAGTACGGCAGTATACCGCGCAATCGCAAGCTCCTCGTCGTCGCACAGAACAATATAGCAATAAGTCGGAGCCGCGTCGTCGCACGGTACAGCAGTACAATGCTGTCTCGGAAACTCCTCGCCGTCGCACGGTAAGGCAGTACAGCGCTCAATCAGAGTCGTCTCGGCGAACTCGGCGTTACTCCACCCCATCCTATACTGCTGCCGCCCCGGTACGGTCTCGATCGGAACGCCGTCGAGTCCAACGCGCTTCCTCGGCATCTCGATCGATACAGAGACAGGCACCGACTCTTGCCAGACCTCTACCGGCAGCCGCTCCCCCTACTATTGAACTGAACACTCACCGCTAAGGTCGAGAAAGAGTGGGGGAGTGGGGGAGCGGAAGAATTTAATTTTCGCTTTTCCCTCTTCCCTAACCCCTAACCCCGACGCCCTTTCCCTCTCCCCCTAATGATATGGATACAAGCAGACACCATCATACTGCGATCGAACTTGGGGGGGATGGATAATTTTACTCATTTTCTCTACCCTGTAAACAGAGATTAATTCGGGAGTTAATAACAGATGAACATACTGATGGAAGCCGCCACCAATACCCCTCATTTTCCAGTATCTTTTACAGCGGTCTATGTTGTTGGTTTTATCGCCGCTGTAACTATTGGCTCGATCGCCTGGTACAATTCCAAGCGTCCCGTAGGTTGGGAAGACAAAGAGCGCCCCAGCATTGTGCCGGAAGTTAAAAAGGATGAAACTCCAGGCATCGGCACACCTAGAAGCTAATCGGTAATAGGTAATGGCGAATGGCAACCTGTAAAGAAAAATTCCGCGCTCGCCAATTACCAATTACCCATTATCAACTAGCTCATAGCTAATTGTATCGATCGACCCAGCGGCGATACAGCTTTTGAATCTCTCCTAGCACGCGACTTTGAATTGGCTGGGGCGATTCGTTGCCTGGGTCGAGCTGCTGTAGCATAGTTAACAGTTTGGCTTCTTCATTAGCGACTTCGCCATCGCTGTAAATTAAAGCGCTGATGGCTTCGATCAAGTCTTGGCATTGTTGGGAGGTGGGGCGATCGCCTAAATACTCTTCCACCCACCGATAACACTCCTTCGGCTCTACTGACCGGAATTCATACAGCAAAGGTTTAATCTCCGGATCGTCGGCAACTCCCTTTTCTTTTGCTACTCGGTGCAGATATTCCCGTTCCTCCGGTTGAATTTTACCGTCAATCCAAGCAGCGCCGATGAGAATTTTAACGAGATTTTTGACGTTGGAGTTAGCAATCATTGGCTTTTCCCCTAAACTGATCCGTTCCTCACCCATCATTACTCAAAACTATTGCTAACCGCCTTTTTTTATTTTGACTTTTGAATGATTGACTTTTGACTTTTCTAGTCCCCAGTCCCTCTCTTTAAACGCACCATAAAAAAGCCGTCCATTTGATGTCGGTGGGGCCAAACTTTTATCCACCCAGCAGGTAATCTCAAGTCCATCAGCGGTGAATTGGAGGGTGGTGGTTCAATTTGCCAGCTTGGGCGATGGGAAAGAAATGCTTCTACGACACTTTCATTCTCTAAAGGATGCAGGGTGCAAGTTGAATAGACGAGGATGCCACCCGGCTTGACGTAAGCGGACGTTTTATTTAACAATTCTGTTTGCAGAGTCGAAAGTTGTCGCACTGTTTCGGGAGTTTGTCGCCAACGCGCATCCGCATGGCGATGCAGGGTTCCCAAACCGGAACAGGGTACGTCTAGTAAAACTCGATCGGCTAAATTAATAAATTGAGGTAGGTTGCAGCTATCTCCCGTACAAATTTCGATCGACTTTAAGCTGAGGCGTTGCGCGTTTTGTTTGAGTTTTTTCAGGCGGGAGGAAGTACGATCGCACGCCCACACCTTCCCTTTGTCTTGCATCAATTCTACAATGTGTGTAGTTTTTCCTCCCGGTGCCGCACAAGCATCAATAACGATTTCTCCCGGTTGGGGATCTAATAAATGCGTCACCATTTGGGCGCTGCTATCTTGCACCGTCCACCAACCCTCTTGGAAACCGGGCAGATTTTGAATTGCACCGCTGCTACCAATTAATCTCAAAGCTTGCGGTAAGTGAGGAACGCGCCTTACTAGAATATCAGCTTTTAGCATCGCTGCTTCCACTTGTGCGATCGAAGTTTGCAAAGGATTTATCCGCAAGTCAATTGACGGCGGTTGGTTCATCCATTCGCAAAGCAGTTCGGTTTCCTCTTCTCCCAATTGTTCTAACCACAGTTGCACAATCCAATCTGGGTAGCTGTGCAAAATTCCCAATCTTTCTACAGGATCTTTTGATAACTGTAAGGGATTTTGCTGGCTAATTTCCGATTCCCCTTCATTTTTAACTGTCAAACGGATGTATTGGCGCAATAAACCGTTGACAAAACCGCTAAGTCCTGCCAATCCGTTTTCTTTAGCTAATTCAACAGTGGTATTTACAGCAGCTGAAGGGGGAATGCGCTCTTCGTAACGCAGTTGATATAAACCTAAATGTAGAATTGCGCGTAAGTCTGGCGCTTGTTTGCTGGCAGGTTTTTTGCCCAGTCGATCGATCAGGGCGTCCAGAGTTCGTTGCCTTCTCACGCTGCCATACACTAATTCTGTCATCAACCCTCGATCGGCATCGCTTAAATCTGCCTGACGTAAGATGCGATCGAGCGCCACATCGGCAAAAGCGCCTCGATGAACGTCTCGCAGAGTCAGAAAAGCTAATTGACGCGGATTTTGCTTGCTCATAATAGGAGCAAATGTAGTGAGGGACACCCTGTACTATTGCTATACAATGCGATCGCAACCATTCTCGATCGTAACTTAACAAACACTTCTTCTTAAGGATATCGCAGAATCGCAGCGCGTGTGTGGCAAAATTCTTCTTTTTTCTTACGAAGAACTTTTGTAAATTTCCTCTAGCTTCTCTTTTACAGATGGGGGGATGAAAGTAAAATGAATGTAAAAATTTCCCTTTTCCGCTTGCGCTTCCAAAACTTTTGCGTAAATATCTTCTTCTCCCACTCTCCCATCATTTGGAGCTAACAATTTTAACCTGATATTAGTCATTGGCGGCGGCATTTCATCGCCTTCTCCATTAGTATTGCTAACTTTAGCTTCTTTTGCAGATAATTCGACTAATGTCCCGTTCCATACATTACTGCTAATATGCTTACCATCCAAAATTGTGTACTGAATCGGTATAACTTCGGAAAGCCTAAATAATTCATCCTTTGCTTTTGTCAAAAACAAATCGTATTCACCACCAATGCCATCAACATCATAAATGCTAATTAGCTGGTTAACTCCTTTCGGTTGCACTTGCTTTTGTCCCTTGATTTTAACAATTTCTCCAGCCTCTCTTAAGGTAGATTCCGAAATCAGAATTTGACCTCCTATTGTATAGGATTCAATTCGATAAGTTAGGTTAACTTGGCTACCTACAACACCATATTTGGTGCGCTTCTCGGAACCTATATTTCCTACTACGACTTCGCCAGTGTTGATACCGATACCCATTTCTAGAGGTGGCAAACTCCACGTTTTCATTTGTTCGTTGACTTTAAGCATTGCTAACTGCATTTCTACAGCGCAAGCAACAGCCCTTTTGGCATCATTTTCTCTCGCTGTGGGAGCCCCAAAAAGAACTAAAATCCCATCCCCCATAAACTCATCAATAGTTCCTTGGTACTTGGTAATTACATCTGCCATATGTTCCAGATAGAAATTTAGAATTTCCACTACTTTTTCGGCAGGGAATCGTTCTGATGTGGCTGTAAATCCTCTCAAATCAGAAGTGAGAATAGTAATAATTCGCCGTTCTCCACCGAGTTTCAAGCCTTCCAAATTATCGATTAAAGTAGCTACAATTTCATTGGTAAGGTAGCGTCCGAATACTTTACGGATCAGCGCATTTTTTTGTTCTAATTCTGAATTTGCTTCGGCTAGCTGGGCGGTGCGATCCTTAACTTTTTGTTCCAGATTTTCAAATGATTCTTTTAAATGCAAAGTCATTTTTTTAAATGACTTTGCTAGCTGTTGTATTTCATAGGAACGCCCTGTCGGTATCTTTTGTTCCCAGTCTCTCTCAGAAATCTTTTTGGCAGCGTTATTCAGGGCTAATATAGGTTTAACAATCCATTTAGAAGTCTTCCAACCAAGGAAAATTGCTATTATCAAAGAGCCGGCGCACAGGATAATAGTGGTTTGCGTGTTGGCATGGATGCGTTTCATGAACTCCGCTTCTGGTATTACTACTACTATTAACCAATCCAAACCATATTCATCTTGCCAAGTTTTTACCTGCACAAATTCACGCTTACCGTTAAGATTAAAATAGAATCTTTCGCTATTTCTAATTTCATTAAGATTACCAAAGCGTTGCATTAAATTTTGTGTTGTTTCTCGAATCAAAGGCTCGTTGCTTTCTGATGCTTTCAGTCGTTTTGCCTCTCCATTAATAAAAGTAAATGGCTTTTCTGGTGCCGAACTCGCTACCAGCAATCCGTTCCTTTCTAAAATAAAAACTTTTGCCTCTCGCGTCACTTTTAAGTTGCGGAGAAAATCGCTGACTTGGGAAAGAATGAGATCGATACCCATAACTCCAATGAGGTTTTTGTTGCGATCGTATATGGGATAGCTTGCCGAGATAGCTAAAGTTGTTTTCTCATCTTTATACTGATAAATTTGACTCCATACAGGTTTACCCGATCGAACCGCATCTGCATACCAAGGTTCTTCTTTAAAGTTGTAGTTGTCTACTACTTCTATCACCTTAGTACGATTGCCTTTTCCATCTGTGCCATAACTGATAATTTTGCCCTTGGTAGACGGATTGAAAATATCTATGGAATAAATGCCATTATTTCTATGGTAAGCTCCTATGTATTCGCCTTTTGTGTTAGCAAAAACTATATAACTAACATTCAAAACCTGCAATTGTTTCCAGAAGTATTTTCCTGTTTTTTCCAAGTCCTTGAAATTTAAAAAACCTAACTTTAAGGCATTTACATTAATTTTATTAACTAGGTGAGGAGTAGCCAAGTAAACATCAAGGTGCTGACCGACGCGATCGCCGATCTCGACTTGCAACTGGGTAGCAAGCTCATTGACAGCTTCCTGTCCGTTGCGAAATGACAGCCACCCCGTTAGCCCTACAGCCGTTACTAATTGCAGCAAAAAAGGTACTACAATTATGGTTCGGAGGTGAAGTTTACCGTAAAATTTGGAAATATTATTGCCCATACTTTATCCTATGTTGTTAATCCTTGAAATTTTGTTGGTGCCATTTATCAGAGGTTTAGGTTAGGCTGTTTATTATTTGGTCAGTCGTTTTAGTTGAGTTTTTCGAGCGAAATAACTATATTATCAAAAAGCAAAGCCTGCCAGGAAAGTAAGCAAACGACCAGAAATACCGAGCGCCTGACGAGGATGTGGGAGATTAAATGCTATCTTAGCGGATGCTGCTCTAAAAGTGATTTGGTTTTGTCAGGTTTTTGGGGTAAGAGCTATCGATTATACTCAACAAGGCTTTCAGATCTGCTACACCTCAATAATTGCGTATCGAACAATACAATTAAGGGGTGCAACGGGTTCTTGTAGAGTAGGATACAAAAGAAGAGGAAAGAAGGGCGATCGCCATCCAAATACTCTTGTTTTACGCGGCGATCGTTCGCGTTACCGTACTGTATAAGATGTGAATAGAAGAGCAGCAGTTTGCAGATAATAGAAGGGGTCGTCTGTTGAGTATTGTAATTACCAAAATGAAATCTTCCTAAAGATAGATTTTGTCTTAAGATCGGCTGAGGCAAAATCTATCTAAAAAAACTGAAATCCAAAAAACAAAATTGCTAGAAAACTTTACTCAGAGGTATTTGCAGAAATTCAGCAATGCCTTTCGCTAAAAAAGAGCTAGAATTTGCATCTAATTTATTTACCGTCAAGGGGATGCGCTCACCAGACGCCATCACAAGGCTAATGCTGTAGTATGTGGAGAGCTTAGGTTTGCCAGGGAAGAATTTAAGTTTGCTTATGAATAAATTTCTGCTGTGTTTTGTGACCACAACCTTTGATATTTGCCGAACTGGACGCTGGATCGCTTTAGTTTGCAGCCCTTCTACTTTTAAGAGTGTGCGATCGAGTGGTTTATTAAAGTAACAGCTTACCGATCCAGTCTTCTCCGCCGCAGCTAAAAAACCATACGCAATCGAGACTAATCCCAGAATAGGGCATAAGAGAAGAAGCGATAAAGCCGCACCACCTGCATACATCCCCACAACTATACCAAAGAATAGTAAAAAAGATCCCAATCCTACATAGAAGCATCCGATCGTCATCGCAGCACGCATATCTGGATCTTGTTGGATTATCAGTCTGGTTTTTGTTTGCTCTACAATTCTCATTTAGCACCTCTAATTCATACTGCGACAAAAGAAAAAGTCGATGTAAGTCACCCTGAAGATGCCGGTCATAGCTTGACAAAAAGGTAAGGTAAAGCAATCTTTACCTTCGCAACTTATCGAGACATTGTAAAACAGATTATTCTATATGCAAAACTTCCTCCTTTCATAGAAATACCCAACTTAACCGGGTGTGGGAGGGAGTCTCTGAATTTTTTGCATAACTAAATAATTGGCAATTCCTGCTTTTAGCATCAACCAAAAGGTAGATATTTAGGATTTTAACCACTACAAGCACAGAGGAATCTCGAAGGGAAGTGAAATCTTACCTTTTGTGGAATTTTTTGGGGCGATCGCTAATCCTGACTTATCAGGGGTTGTGCTAGGTCAATCAACTGTTGAAATTCAAATAGACTGACAATTTTCGTGAGATTTTTAGCTAAAATATTTTCGGTTTCGGGTATTTCTTCTATCAGTTCGATCGCGCACTTCAAATCTGCCGCCATCGCCGCATTGTATAATTTGACAATCCAGTCATCAGACATAACTTTTAAATCCTCAGATGACAGTACATTTTCTGCGGGAAAGTCTGCTTCAACCCCTTTCGTTTGTTCGTAAATATATTCCACACCTAAATGCTTGGCAAGAGTTTCAAAAATCATCTGTTCCTTAAACGGTTTGCGGATAAAGTCGTCACAACCTGCACTTAGGGTGATGGCTTTTTCTTCTTCGAGGACACTAGCAGTTAAAGCAATCACCGCCGTAGCCCGCCCTTTGGTGGTGGACTTGATATGTTTGGTAGCTTCGTAGCCGTCCATGACAGGCATTCTCATATCCATCCAAATCAGGTGGGGTTCCCACTCATCCCAAATTGCGATCGCTTCTTGACCGTTGCTAGCTTCTTTCACCTCAAATCCCAAAGGATTCAACAACTTAATTAGCAATTGTCGATTAATTACTTTATCATCTACTGTGAGAATTTTGTAGGTAGGCTGTCCGGGAGCAAGTCCCAGTACTCTTGAATGTTCTTTTGTAGGATCGCTGGCTATTTCTTGACCGAGTTTAGCCTGAATAGAGAATTGAAAAGTTGTACCTTTTCCTAATTCACTTTCTACCGAAATTTCCCCACCCATCAGCTGGACGAACTTGCGACTGATTGCTAAACCTAAACCAGTTCCTTCCTGCATTTCTTTGCCAGCTTGGGCTTGACTAAAGGCATCAAAAAGTTTTGGTAATTCGGCAGTGGCAATTCCCACGCCTGTATCGCGAATCCGAAAATGGAGATCGAAAACATCTGTGGTTTCTCGATCTCCGTGAAAGACATCGAGAGTAATTTGACCCTGGGAGGTAAATTTGAGCGCATTACTGAGTAAATTAATTAAAACCTGACGTAATTTTACTTCATCAGTGCAAATATAGCGGGGAACATTTTCTGCTCGCTCAAAAACCAACTTTAAGCCTGCATTATTAGCTCGTAAATGTAGCATATCTTCTAGATCGTCAAGCAAGCGATGGAGGTCAAAGTCTTTAGGATTGAGGGTAATTTTGCTTGCTTCGATTTTTGATAAATCTAGAATATTATTAATTAATGTTAGTAAATACTCGCCGCTGCGATAAATGATGCCAGCATTTTCATATAGGTCGGCAGGGATGTCTTTGTCGCGTACCATCAATTGCGAAAAGCCAAGAATAGCATTGAGAGGCGAGCGCAATTCATGGCTCATATTGGCAATAAACATACTTTTGGCTTGATTGGCAACTTCTGCTTTTTCCTTAGCGATCGCCAACTCTTCTGTTCTTTTTTGAACTTTATCTTCTAAAGTTTCAAACAACTCTTGTAAGTGATGAGCCATCCTATTAAATGAGTTAGCCAGTTCTCCTAATTCATAAATTCGTTCTATTTTTACTGTTCTATTTAATTGACCTTCAGCAATATATTTGGCAGCATCATTCAATTTTACAAGGGGTTTAATCACGCTATTGGCCGTCCAGATACCAATAATTATCACTAACATAAAAGCGATAAAGCACAATAAAATTGTCTGCCTAGTATTGGTATAAATATGTTCTAAAAAGTCTGATTCTGGCACGACAGTAACAATTAACCAATTTAGACCTAACTCATCTTTATAAGGGGAAATTTGCAGAAATTGGAGTTCGTCTTTATATTTGAATTCCATTTGATAATTTTGCTCAATTTTATGAAAATCAACAAAGTATTTTTTTAAATACTTGGCTGTAGCTTGAATGAGCGGATCGCTACTTTGCTCGATAGATGGTCGTTGGAGCTTTTTCAAATAATTACTATTATTAAGACTACTTTCCTGTTGAGAAGTCGCTACTAATAAACCTTCTCGATCGAAAATAAATGTTTTACCATTCTTGCCAATCTTATGTTGGTGAAGGAAAGCTTGCAATTTATCTAATTCATAAGTAGCAGAAATCACACCTAAAAGTTTACCTTCTCGATCGTAAATTGGCTGACAAAGGTCGAGAAAAAAGATATTGTAGTCAATTCCTGAATAAATTGGCTGCCAATTTAGTTTACCTGCTTTGACTGCTCCAATATACCAAGGACGTTGCCTGGGATCGTAATATCTGATAATTTTTTTCATTACTTTGGTAGGCTGACCTTGGGGACTAATGGCATATTCAAAGGTGAAATAATTGGTAGAAGAATTGGAAATAACAAACCTTAATTCTCCGGTTTCTGGTTTTCTCCAAACCTCTAAATATTGATTTTTTACTTGAGAAGCTAAACCAATTCGACTAACTCGATCGAAATTTTTAATCATTTGCCATAAATAAAGATATTTTTTATTAGCTCGATCTTGTAGATCGAGACTTAGTTCACTTCGCTCGATCGCATCAACGTTAAGTTTATGAATCGTAACTAGATAAGATAGCTGATTTTCAATATATTCTTGGATTTCTAAGGTGATTTTTTCACGTAATTGAGAAGCAATATCATTAACTGCTTCTTTCCCATTTTTATAAGATAGAAAACCAACTAATCCTACTATGACAAAAAGTTCAATCAAAAAGGGAACGGTAAAAATAAATTTTAAAGGTATTTTTGACAAAAATTTAGAAGATAAATTATTAAAGTATAAAAATTTCATTAAACTACTCCTTATTGCTTAAAAGCTTTACCTAAATAACTATCGAGATGTTGTTCAATGTGCTTACTGGTCTGTGTCATCAATTTATCAGCCAGTTTCTCAACAGCCACCTGTCCGCTACGATAGGACAAATAACCTACCAATCCCACTGCCCCCACAATTTGCAACACAAAGGGAACAATTAGCACTAATCTCAGGGGAATTGGTGGAGTTTTTTGGGGTTTGTTAGGGCGATCGCTAATCATTATTTATTATGGTTTCGGCTATATCAATAATTTACTCTAAGTCATATTTATATAACAGTTTTGCGAGCGATTATATGAAAATTTATCGTCTTCATCAACATAGAAGAAATTGACTCTTCCCTTCTTGCGATCCCAAACTGGTTTTTTTAGCCTAATTCGGGTTGCTTCTTATCTGCATTTGAGCCTTGAGTGCTTCCAATTCAGCATCAATTTCCAGATCTAGCCAGCGCTTTTTATCTTCGTATTCATTAGTAATTTCAGCAAGCACCTGTAAGTTTCTATCTAAGTTCTTTCCTGTATCAGCTTGATTTATTATTTTATACAGGCCATAGGCAGCAAGTCCAACTATACCCCCTGCTGATGCCATTGTTCCCATGCCAATCCCAACTGCTGTTCCTCCCAAGCTTAATCCCATACCGCCAACGGCAGAGTAAACTCCGATACCAGCTACTGCACCAATTCCTACGGCGCTAAAAGTAACACCATCTTTTTCTCTTATTGCTTGAAAAGAACCAAAACAAGCAGCACCGATAATTCCTCCAGCAGCGGCAACAGGTGCCATACCGATGCCGATTCCTCCAAATCCGCCGACTAATCCCATTCCTCCCACTATTGCATATATACTGACACCGACAGCAGTTCCACTGGCAATCAAAGCTGCACCTTATTTAGAAGAGCAATTGGAAAAAGCATAACAATTATAGTTTGTTGTATTGTGGCTATCACTGTTATCGTTTATAGTTTTATCGGTCGTGTATTCAGCCTTTTCGTCGTTTGTTGCCAATATTAACGGTACAATTATTAATGGCGCAAGAATAATACCTAATATAATACCAGCAGTCAAAAATAGACCGTCAACAACTGCTTCTGGTACTGTGCTTAAGTTAGACCCGTTTTTTTGTTCCTCTATTTTTATTGCATTGGTTTGCTCTGTTGGATTTGTTGTAAAAGATTCAGCATTAACCGTTGTTATTTCACCAATGCAGCTTTTGCTCAAATTACAGTTATTGCTCGATTCATTTATTATTGTACTTACCTCTGCCCAAGCAGGGTCGGGAAAGTTTATTATGTTGGTAGTAACTACAAGCGATGTAACCAAGAACATTGCCATTAGTTTTTTGGCATTTTCAAATATATTTTGCATAAAGATTATTCTCCTAATTACCGCTCGCACTGATAACTGTAGATATTACAGCCTAAATAAAATTTTATTCAAAACTTACCTTGTCGGGCAATACGTACATTTACTGATTATTTAGCCTCTACTGCTACTTGGCTCAATAGCCCTATCGCGATCGACATTAAAAATTTTTTGCTTGGATTCCAATTAAATTTCAATTGATAACAATACTTTATCCGAAAAATACATCTCTAACGAAGCAAACATCTCCATCTATCTGCCTTCCGAAGCGTTCATTTGTAGATATCTGCGGTAAAAATCCCAAAAACTTACTTTTCCCACGAGTTCCAAAGCAAAAGGAAACAAAGGTTAGGGTCAGCGTGGAGGCTAGGTAATGACCGATGACCAAAGAAACCCGGTTTCTACACTATGACTTCTAACGGTATCGTAATAAAAGCTATCTCTGAATAAGAAAAGCAATTTATGACCCTCTCAGTTGACTCCCCCCAGCACAAAAAAGCCAAAGCCCTCAAACCGGGTAGCCGTCGCCCCGCCAAAGAACTGTGTAGCGAATGCGGCCTTTGCGATACATATTATGTCCATTATGTCAAGGAAGCTTGCGCTTTCATCAATCAGCAGATAGCCGAACTGGAAGAACAAATTCACGGGCGCAGTCGCAACCTGGATAACCCCGATGATTGGTACTTTGGTGTCAATCAAAACATGATGGCAGCACGCAAAATCGAGCCCATTCCAGGGGCACAGTGGACGGGGATTGTCAGTACCATTGCGATCGAAATGCTCAATCGCAACTTAGTCGAAGGCGTCGTCTGCGTCCAGAATACCAAAGAAGACCGCTTTCAACCAATGCCAATAATTGCCCGTACCCCAGCAGAAATCCTGGCAGCGCGGGTGAATAAACCAACCCTTTCGCCTAACCTTTCCGTGCTGGAACAAATCGCACAATCTGGCATGAAAAAACTGTTAGTAATTGGCGTCGGCTGTCAGATTCAAGCCTTGCGTGCAGTGGAGAAAAAATTAGGTTTAGAAAAACTCTACGTTTTGGGTACTCCCTGTGTCGATAACGTCACTCGCGCCGGACTGCAAAAATTCCTCGATACCACCAGTCGCTCGCCCGAAACAGTGGTATATTACGAATTCATGCAAGACTTCCAAGTTCACTTCAAACACGAAGACGGTTCCATTGAAAAAGTACCGTTTTTTGGTTTGAATACCAAAGAATTAAAAGATGTATTTGCTCCTTCCTGCATGAGTTGTTTTGATTACGTTAATGGATTGGCAGATTTAGTCGTCGGCTACATGGGCGCACCCTTCGGTTGGCAGTGGATAGTAGTCAGAAATAACACGGGTCAGGAAATGCTCGAACTCGTAATGGATAAACTAGAAACTCAACCAGTAATGTCGCAAGGTGACAGGCGCAACGCCGTCCAGCAAAGCATTCCCGCTTACGATAAAGGCGTAACCCTTCCCATGTGGGCAGCTAAACTAATGGGCGTCGTTATCGAAAAAATCGGCCCCAAAGGATTGGAATATGCCCGCTTTTCGATCGATTCCCATTTCACTCGTAACTATTTGTATGTGCAGCGGCATCACCCAGAAAAATTAGAAGCCCATGTGCCAGAATATGCTAAGCGAATTGTCGGGCAGTACAAATTGCCCCAGAAATAACTAACCCAAGCATTTGAAATTTACTACCAACTCCCTAAAAAACCCAGTTTTTCACAAAAACCGGGTTTTTTCATCAAAAAATAAACTTGAAAATCCGTGTATTGCCCTAACCCCCTGTATAATTAAGCAAATTTAATTAACAAAAAACATCCTCGCTAGGTGTACAGATGAAAAACTGTCATCGCACTCAGAAAGTTTCCTCCCTGTTTTAGATAGCTTAGAAATAGAAAACGGCAATACCGAAGAAAATTTGAGGAGGGCTGTTGCAATGTTCCTTAACCCTATGCGGCAGTTCAAACACGCTAAGTACCTGGCTTGGATAGCTGTTCTGAGCGCGACATCTGTATTCGCACAAACAGCGAATTTCGGTAAAATAAGTTTGGCACCCGGCTTCGAGCCGGGAACTGCGATCGCCACAGGTTCCACCGGCGGATATTTCTCCCTACCTTCGATCGCCAATCGCGATCGTCACAACAACTTTTGTTTGGGATACAGTGGCAATCAAACACCCGACCATATCCTCACATTAGAAAGAGACTTTCCCAAACTCAGATTGCAGGTAGACAGTCGCGGCACCCCCACCACCTTAGTAGTTAGAGGGCCCAGCGGCACCGTTCGCTGCGGCAATACCAGCCTGGAAGATACAGACTGGAAAGCCGGAAACTACAGCGTCTGGGTAGGTGCCAAAAATGAAGGAGTCCAAAGCGATTACACACTCTCAGTGCGGGAATAACCAAAATTTAGGTGGTACTATCACTACGCATCCAAAGGGTATCAGCAGAGCTAAGATAAAGGATGGCCTGTTTTGCCTTCCTTGGTGACCTCTCGTGCTAAACGCCCTGCTAGCTGATTTCCGCATCATCTTCGAGCGCGACCCTGCCGCTCGCAACTGGCTAGAAGTATTATTTTGCTATCCCGGTCTGCAAGCGCTTCTGTTTCATCGTTTTGCCCACCGGCTTTACATCCTGGGTATTCCCTTCATCCCCCGTTTAATTTCCCACATCGCTCGTTTTTTTACAGGTATTGAAATACACCCCGGCGCGTCGATCGGCAAAGGGGTTTTTATCGACCACGGTATGGGTGTAGTGATCGGCGAAACCGCCATCGTAGGAGATTACGCCCTCATCTACCAAGGCGTCACCCTTGGCGGTACCGGGAAAGAAAGCGGCAAGCGCCACCCCACTTTAGGAGAAAATGTCGTAGTGGGAGCCGGCGCTAAAGTCTTGGGCAATATCCAAATCGGTAACAGCGTCCGCATCGGTGCCGGTTCGGTAGTGTTGCGAGATGTACCTTCCAATTGCACCGTTGTAGGCATTCCCGGTAGAATCATCTATCGTTCCGGAGTGCGGGTTAATCCTTTGGAACACGGCAGTTTGCCAGACTCGGAAGCAGAAGTGATTCGCACTTTAGTCGATCGCATCGAATCCCTCGAACAACAGCTGCAAAATCTGCAAACCCAAGTATCTACAATTCCATCTCCTGTACCAGTTAGTATGGCAGCCGCGATCGATAGTTGCGAACGCGCTTTACTAAATTCAGATTCTACCGATCGCTATCTTAAGAGTTGTCGCATCAGAGATAAAGCAATCCAAGAATTCCTAGATGGTGCGGGAATTTAATTCTCGGTCAGTTGTTCGTTGTTTGTCGCTAAAAACCATCAACAACGAACAACTGACTGAAGATCGATCAAGGATTTATCGCTTCACCAGACCAATTGCGATCGCTGTCCACCCGATACAACCATCGATTTTGCGGTTCCCCCCGCAACTCCAAAAAATCTACCTGCATAGGGTCGAGTAACAATAAGCAAAAATCCGATAACGGCTGAGTTGGATCGGGATATGCCGGCGCTACAGCCTCTACATCGGCTCTCGGTTGACCCGGATGCGGCCAAGCAAATTGTACCCTCGCCGCATCAGAAAGTTCTTGCCAACTTATCTGACGCGCTTTTTGCAATTGTGGATCGGGATGATTCTCCCTTACCAGCATCAGTTTTCCAGAAATCCGAAATTGTTCGCGAGTGTTGGGAAAATACCAGCAAGCTTCCGCCCAAGGTTGGCGATCGATTTGTTCTGCCTTCTCGCTGCGAGCATCCGTCACAAATTTTAGTCGATCGCTATCCTCCAGAAAGCCCCGGAAAACTACAGTACGGTTAGCCGGACGCCCATCAGCACGGACGGTAGCCAGTTGCAGATAACGGGCGTAAACCAGACTGCGATTGCGATGGAGGGCGCGAGCGAGATGCGATCGCCAAGGAGCAAGGGACATAAAGAATTTTAGATTTTAGATTTTAGATTTTAGATTTGTTCTCGTTTCTAGTTCAGTCCTCTATAAATAGTGCAAATTTCCGGATTTGGCAACCTTTGACCGCTATATCTGCGATCGCTTATACTACACGATCTGTCCAACAAAAATTAGACTTGACCTATGGTTCGAGAACTTGAGCGGGAAAACCAGACCAGTCAGTTTCCGGAAACTGCACCAGCTGCCAATCCCGTGTTTTTTAGAACATACAGCCGCCGCACCGAGAAAGGGCGCGAGACATGGGAAGAAGTGTGCGATCGCACCGTTCGCGGCTTATCCAAACTCGGCAAACTGACCCCCGCAGAAGCCGACCTCATCCACCAAATGCAAAAAGAACTCAAAGCCCTCACCTCCGGTCGCTGGCTTTGGGTAGGAGGTAGCGAGTGGATCGAGCAACAAGAGAACTTTTCCGGCGCTTACAATTGCTCCTCCACAAACATAAACGACTGGCGAGCCTTTGGCCTGCTGATGGATTTGGCCATGATGGGCTGCGGTACGGGTGCTGTCCTGGAACCGAAGTATATTAACCAACTACCGCCTATCCGCAATCGTCTGAATGTCACCCTTCAGGGACAAATTGGTGCTACGCCAGCAAACCAACGTCGAGAAGAAACCGAAGTCAAAATAGAGGGGAACCAAGTTACGATCTACGTTGGTGACAGCCGCCAAGGTTGGGTTAAATCGTATCAAACGCTGCTGGAATTATCCACCGACGAACGCTTCTCAGGAGAAGTGCAAGTAGCAATAAATATCAGCGATGTTCGCGCTGCCGGAGAACCATTAAAAGGTTTTGGCGGCGTCGCTAATCCTGTTAAATTGCCGGGACTTTATGAGCGGTGTACGGCAATTTTGAATAAAGCAGTAGGTAGACAATTAAATTCAGTCGAATGCTGTTTATTAATTGATGAAGCAGCCGTCACAATTGTGGCAGGTAACATTCGTCGCTGTCTTCCCGAAGATGCTTTAGTTCATACTTCCAAAGGTTTAGTTCCTATCCGCGACGTGCAAGTAGGTGACTTAGTACAAACACCGCTAGGATTCCGGCGAGTTGTTAATAAGTTCGATCAAGGGTTTCAAGATGTCTACGAAATTGAAACCAATGGTACTTATCCAAGAGCAACTTTAAACCACAGACAAGCAGTTCTTGCAGATGGTAAGGGTGGGATTACCTGGAAATATCTTGCTAGTTTATCTGAAGGCGATCGCTTGTTACACAATAGACAAATCCTTCCAGGTACGATCGCTCACTTACCCCCCGATATTACAGAATCGAGACCTTCTCAAAGTCGAACAGCCAAACAGTTAATTATCCCCGAACTTACCCCTGATATAGCTTGGTTAATTGGCTTTACTCAGGGGGATGGCTATGTTGCGATCGGTCGGAATAAACATGGTAAACCTTACGGCTTTGTTACCTGGGCAGCCAACAATTGCCAGCCAGAACTTGTTGCCAAAATTCAATCTAAAATAGATGCTGCTTTAGCTTTATTCGGCCTAACCGCTTGCCACGGTGTTGTCAACGGCGAAAATACAGCTAAATCAGTTTGTTCATCTATTCGATTCGCTGAATACTTCCATCGTTACATTAAACAGCCTAATGTTTCCTTAGAAGTTCCTAGCTTTATTTTGCAGGGTTCTGTAGATATCAGATCTGCTTACTTAGCTGGATTAATGGATAGTGACGGCTCTATTAATAACCGCCCACCTCATTTAGTTACCACCGTTTATCGCTCATTTGTCAGACAAGTTGCAGCCGTTTTATCTAGTTTGGGAATTGCTGGCAGACTCAAAATAGTACAACCAGAAAATCAAGCATGGCAGCATAAATATAGCTTGACAATTCCAGCATTTAAGGAACGTTACAACGCGCTAATTGCTCCCCATTCTGCTAAAGGAGAACTACAGCAAGGTCTGAAAATGTATGGTTTTACCGTTCCCGGTACAATTATGCGGGAAGCTTACACCTACAGCGAGATGCGCGAAATGGGATTCCAAGGTTCTCGCTTGGTTGATGCTAACTACGAACGCTATATTGCCGAGGCAGATATCTCTTTAGATATTCCAGTGACAGTCAAAGGATTGGGCAGTTACGATCATGTCCAAACTTATGATATTGAAGTAGAAGAAGCTCATTGTTTCTACTGCGATGGGTATTTGACCCATAATAGTGCGGGAATGCGCCAAGGCTTTAGCGAAGATGAATTATTTGCTAATGCTAAATCTAACCTTTGGCAACAAGATGCTGATGGTAACTGGCGCATCGATCCAGAGCGAGATGCTTTGAGAATGGCAAATCATACCAGAGTATTTCATCACAAACCAACCTTGTCAGAATGTCTTGAAGCAGTTCGCAAACAGTATTATTCTGGTGAAGGGGCAATTCAATGGGCTGGCGAGGCAGTTGCCAGAGCTAATAGCGATCTATTGGAAACACCTGAAAAGAAATTGGAATTTCTCAAAACTTACGAACAAGGAAATGCAAAAGAATGGATTGAAGAACATTATTCTAGTGTAGACAAAAGTGAATTAGAGCATCGATTAGCCCGTGTGGGCTTAAATCCGTGTGGTAAGTAATTTTGCCTCACGTTAATCACCCGGCAAAAACGGAGAAGGCTGAGATGCTAATTCCGTGGTAACTAGAAAGGGTAACGCCTTCTAGTACCGTACAGAGTAGAGAATGAAACTCTAAACAGAGATGGTAAATAAAATAAGTTATCTATATTGCTCATAGGTAATAGCTTTATTTGTCATATTGATAATTTAGAGAATATAATTTCTCCAAGAGTGTCGGGCTACAAAAATGAATGGAAGGACTTATTGCGGTCACTACAAAGGGAACTATCTCAAGTCAACCTTGGAGTACATTTACGCCAGATCTCTTGATTATATGCTCTAATGCTGCCACTTTCTCAAAAACCTCTAGTGAAAATTCTTCGGTCATCCAGAAAATGGCTCTTGATTTTGCTAAAAACCACGCCCAGGCGATTCTGAGTTGTAAGCTTAATAAAATCAAGCCAGTTCTTCAACCTTTTTATGACCAAATTGAGCAAGAATTTGGCATCAAGGATGAAAGAACGCTAAGTAAAGCTTTACTGGGATACCAAACCAACCGCAAAGAAGTTCTTGCTTGTTTCCGTTCATTTGTAGAAAATGTACTCGGAACTACAGGGAAATAAACCTGTAGAACTAGAGGATAAACAGCCTCTAGGATAACATTAATATTGGAAATTATTGGCTCTAATTTTCACTGCAACCTTTCGGAGATCCACCTTAACCAAATCGATCCATACAATTACAAAGAGCAAGAGGAAGCTTTTACTGCTGGTGCTTTATCAGTAGCAACGCTACTCAATCACAAATTCTTGGAACCGCGCTATCAATACAGTCGCGAATTAGACCCGATTGTAGGTGTATCATTCACGGGTTTATTTGACTTTTTTGTGAATGCTTTTGGTGTCGATTGGTTGCGTTGGTGGGAAGAAGGACGCCCGGAAACCGAACAAGGAATTGAGTTTAAACGGCGTGAGGAAGAATATCTCACTCGTTGGCGGGAAATAGTGCATCGGGTAGTGTGGGATTATTGCGATCGTCACAACCTCAAACGCCCCAATCGCTGTACAACTATCCAACCCAGCGGGACAAAATCTCTCTTAACTGGCGCATCTCCCGGATGGCATCCACCCAAAGCGCAGCGTTTTATTCGGCGGATTACCTTCCGGAAAAACGACCCGGTAGCCCTCGCTTGTATCGACTACGGTTACAATGTGATTCCCTCGCAATCTGACAAAGATGAACATGGGAATCTCCTAAACGATCCCTTCGATCCCCGTTGTTCGGAATGGCTAGTTGAAATACCCGTTTCCGTACTTTGGGCTGACTTACCCGGTGCCGATGAAATTGACATCAGCAAGTTCTCAGCTTTAGCTCAAATGGACTTTTATATGCAAGTCCAGAAATTTTATGTGCGGCATAACACAAGTGCCACAATTGAGTTGCGGGAAAATGAAATAGAAGCTTTAGGGAGTCGGATTTATGAAGCGATACGGGATGACGAAGGCTATATTTCTGCCGCACTTTTAGCAAGGTTCGATGACTTGCAAACCTTCCCTCGCTTACCGTTTGAGCCAATTGCAAAACAGCAGTACGATCGACTCATAAAAGAAGTAGAAATGCGCCGTCAGACAGATGATTTTCATACTGCTTTGAGTCGTTACGATTCCGGCTATTTAACGGAAGCAGGGCCAGCAGGTTGCGATTCCGATAAATGTATGATGCCAGAACAAAAACCGGGTTCATAAGTAACTTAAAATCCCCAGAATTTAACCTGGGGATTTCTCCGTTTATCCTCACGATAGTTGATAGGTGGAATATATGGTAGATTCTTCAGTTGAACAGTATGCAAGTGAGATATTTACTTTTGCTTTTCAGGCTGACCCTAGAATCGGTTGTTTTAGTCTAACTCCTACGGTTACAAAGGAGTTACGCAACAAAATTAGTTACCATTTGGGTAATTTATTAAATTTGACTGTGATTTATCATGAGTCTTTGTTTTGGGTCATGGTTCATCCTAATGCTGAAGTCCCAAAGAAGTCTGTTTGGCAAGATACGCTTAACACTGTCTGTGAAAAGCTTAAAAAAGATTATGGCGATCACCAATATGAAATTGAGTGGCAACAAGTCCACCCACCGTATCAACCAATTATTTTGAGTAACTTAGTTGCTCAACTATTACGCGATCGCCATCCATTTAAAACTATTAATGTTTTAAATAATAACTACATACAAGTTACCAGAACTTGTGATGTCAAAGCCGAACCATTATGTTTATCTGAAGTAGAATATCCAGGCGTATGCTTGACCGCTAAAACTCAAGTGACTTCTTTATATAATCTCGCTACCTTTTACAATCAACACCCTCAAAAAGCAAATCGAGAGTTTTTAGTAGGTTTGGAAGTGCAAGAAGAACGCGGTAGTGTTGGCATAATTATTACGTTGGCAGGGATAGTCAAAGACATGAGACAGGAATTTTCAGAACGAGACGATTTAAAACCAAACACTAAATTAGCATGGAAAAATGCGCCAGATGATGAACTTGTAGTTACTATCAAGTATAATAGAGGTATAAAACACTACTGTTATCCGCTTAGTGCTTTATTTCTTTACTTAGATGATAGCAATTGTCAAAGTTTAGGTATTGATTATACTAAAATATATGAAGCACAAAAGATTCATTGTGCCAAGCGTCAGCCCTTAATGAAGGAATTTTTAGATACAGCCCAAAAATTCCTGGCAAGCTACCAAATTAATCTAAATAGAGATAATGTAAATGAGCATTATCAAAAGTTGTTTTTAGCCTACCCTAACAAACCTTTTAGCCAGACTCAACTTCTATTTGGCAATAATGGTATCACTAAAGCCAGTAATTACATTCTCGACGGTTTAAAAGAAGGAAAAGTGTATCAAAGAATCATTCCTGATGATAAGGTAATCCAAATTGGTATACTTCAATTATGTAATGGTGATGTCAGCATATTTATTAAACAATTAAAAGAAAGGTTACAAACTTATGGCTTTCTTAGCGAAATTAGTAATCATATAACAGAAACTCTCTCAGGTAGCCCATTTCAGCAAAGGGCGGTAGCCGATCAAAAAGCCGTTGACTTAGCTTATGAAACAGATTTAGTGATAATATTTCTTCCTACTTATGACAGAAGCCATGATGAAATTGAAGGTGGTAGTTTATATCATCGGTTAACCCAACGTTTGCTAAGAATGCAAAAGCCAAAGCAAGTAATTTATCAAGACACATTAAAACAAAACCCAAAGTATGTATTAAATCAAGTGGTTCCAGGTATTATTGCCAAGCTGGGTAATACTCCCTACATTTTGGCAAAGCCCTTGAAGATAGCAGATTTTTTTATAGGGTTGGATGTTTCCAGAAAGCCCAAAAAGAATTTACCGGGAAGCATGAATGCTTGCGCGAGTGTTTGCGTGTATGGCAACCAAGGACAGTTTATTGGTTATCAAGTGGAACCTGGAGTTATTGAAGGTGAAGTCATACCAGCTAATTTGCTAGAAAATTGTTTAAGTAATCCCGAACTAAGAGGTAAGAGGGTATTGATTTATCGAGATGGTTTATTTAGAGGAGATGAAATCGAACATTTAGTTAACTGGAGTAGTACCCAGAAATCCAAACTAATTTTAGTAGAGTGTCGAAAATCTGGAAATCCCCGTTTATACAGATGGAACAGTCAGAGTAAAAGAATTAGCCCCCCACCCCAAGCTCTTGGTATGCTACTACCAAGAAATCAGTTAATCTTAGTAACTACAGAGGTAAGTGAAAAAATAGGTTTAGCAAAACCTCTAAGATTAACTGTCAGACCGGAAGGAGAGTCCGCTAATATGACATCGTTAATGCACGCTACTTTATGCTTGACACTACTACATTACGGTTCTCTTAGAAAACCAAGATTGCCAATACCTCTATATGGGGCAGATTTGTTATCATACCTTAACTTACAAGGAGTTTTAACTCATAATTTGTATGGGAATTATCAATTTTGGTAAAAATACGATCGCGATAAGGGTAAAAGTAAATGGATTACGCATCTTATCTCATCTGGCTGGAGTATGTAGCCCAAGCAGGTAAAGAGGAATATCACTGTCATCTCAAGCAATATTGGAGTCGAATCAAAAAATACGATTCCAGAGTAAAACCTTTATTGCTTGACACGCCTCAGCAATTATTAGGTAAGTTAGCACAAAGAGGAGTTTTTGAATTTCACCAAAATCCAGATTTGCTAAGTTACGACCGGGGAGTAGAACGAGTAACTGCGTTAATAAAACTAAACCAGCAGCCAGCAGAGGTACAAGATAAAGTCAGGCAAATACTGATTAAATACCAAGAAAAACCTGTTTTACTAGGCAAGCACATTTTATTATTAAATCCTGGAAATACCAATGAAGTTCCAGAACCTATAATTGTTACACAGGGAAGTTACCAGTTTAAACTTTATGCTAATTTTGACTGCGTATTGCAAGAAAATGATAATATTATTCACATTGTCGATTTAAAGACAGGTCATCACCTGCAAACTCATACAGGCTTATCTAATTATGACAACCGACAAGCCCATGTTTACTTGTTGGCTGCTAGTTACCTTTACCCCAAGGCTAAGACGATAGCCTCATTCTATAATCTAGAAACTCAACAATGGTCAAGCCCATATCATCAAACGCCATCCCTATTAGCTAGAACAGCGGAAATGTTGGCAATAGTAGCGAAAAGACATCAACAAGATAAACGAAACTTAGTATCTAACCCAGAGAATTTCCATAGAATTTTCCGTCCTCATCCGGGATTAGCTTGTCAGTATTGTCAATTTACTTCTATTTGTAGTTTCGCTGATTTAATTCCTTAACTAATTGTCGCGATCGCACCTGTTTGACTCCACCTCAGCTGCATTGATGCGCTAAAATCCCAGAGGAATCGATCGCTCACACCGACGCCGTAAGGAGACTCGCTATGTTCTTCGACGAACTCACCCCCATTTTCCGAGAACTGACCCAGCACCCAGTCTCCTTTCTGGGTGGATTTTTCTCTGGTATATTTCGACTCAATCTGGCTGACGATCCCATCAAAAGCTGGCTCGACCAACAGGCAGGCGTTACCCCTGACTCTTCCCCTACCACTGAAAACAACAACGGCAAAAGCAATGGCCCGCAGTCGATTTCGATCGATTGACCTAACTGGGGACTGGCGCGTCGCGACAGTAAAACTAGCCCCTCAATCGAAATAACAGTCATCAGGGTCTGCTCGCGATCGCAAGCAGACCCTTTGTTTTAAGTTTGCTAGTTTACCTAAAAACTTTTCAAATCCAAATAAATTCTTTACATTAATCAACAAAACATTCTTGATTAGTTAACATAATCTCAAAACGCATAGCTCTTATTCTGTGAGTACATAAAGTATTTCAGAATACTTTGCTTCCCAGGCAGACAGATGTAATTTTACTAATAGACATCTTCAGAAAATAATCTTAAAGGCAGGCAGGATGCCTACCCCACAAGAATTTTTCCAGATGTCTAATGTAGTTTCGCGATCGGGAGAAACTGAAATTAATATTTGTGCAGCAAAAGAGAGAGTCGCCACCACACGCCCAGAGAATCCGATTTCTTTAGTTCGTCTAAAGTTAGAGGGCTCTACCAAAAAGCCTTCTTAAGATAGAAATGGAGGACTATCGGGCATTGAAACGATCGGGTCAGTGCCTGTTAAGCTGACCTCCCAGACATTCATCGCTATCCCTGAAAGGATAAAAACAATGGCAGACGAGAATCGGCCTTTAGCTCAGGAACGCGCCCTAGACAGGGACTGTACAACCTTATCCCGTCACGTCTTACAGCAACTTCAGAGCTTTTCGGCAGACGCACAAGACCTCAGCTCCCTGATGAATCGCATTGCACTCGCCGGAAAGCTGATTTCTCGGCATCTCAGTAGAGCCGGGTTAATGGCAAACGTGCTGGGATTCACAGGGGAAGTTAACGTGCAGGGAGAGTCCGTCAAAAAGATGGACGTTTACGCCAATGACGTTTTTATCTCCGTCTTCAAACAGAGCGGTCTTGTCTGTCGCCTTGCGTCGGAGGAAATGGAAAAACCCTACTATATTCCAGAAAACTGCCCAATTGGACGCTATACTCTGCTCTACGATCCGATCGACGGCTCATCTAATATAGATAGCAATCTCAACGTAGGCTCGATCTTCTGCATTCGTCAGCAAGAAGGGATAGATGATGATGGTTCCGCTCGCGACTTACTGCAAAGTGGGCGCAAGCAAATCGCCGCCGGCTATATACTCTATGGCCCCAGCACCATGTTGGTTTATTCGATCGGCAAGGGCGTCCACTCCTTCACCCTCGACCCCAGCTTAGGTGAGTTTATCCTCTCTTCCGAAAATATCCAGATTCCCCAACACGGCCCTATTTACAGCGTCAACGAAGGTAACTTTTGGCAGTGGGAAGAATCCATTCGGGATTATATCCGCTACGTTCATCGTCATGAAGGCTACACCGCTCGCTACGGCGGAGCGCTAGTGGGCGATTTCCACCGCATTCTGTTTCAGGGTGGCGTGTTTTTGTACCCAGGAACTCTCAAGCAACCGCAAGGAAAATTACGCCTCCTCTACGAAGCAGCTCCCTTAGCCTTTTTAGTCGAACAAGCCGGCGGTCGTGCCAGTACAGGAACCCAGGATATTTTGGATGCGGTGCCAGACAAACTCCATGCCAGGACACCCCTGATTATCGGCAGTAAAGAAGATGTCGCATTAGTGGAATCTTTCATCAGCGAACGCAAAAAAGAAGCCAACGAGGAAAAAATGATGGCTCGTTCGTAAAGATTGAAAAGTTTAAACGTTGGCAAGCATCAACCTTGCATATAGCTAAATACCAACGTTACAAATGTCCAAACACTGCGTCGGGACAGCGCGGCAATATTTAAAGCTGCGAAGACGGACAAAACAAGTAGTTACGAGTAAAAAAGGAAAACAATGACAACGAATCATATATCGGAGATCCGGCAATACGGTCAAAGTATCTGGATGGATAACTTGACCCGCGATTTGGTCGAGTCGGGCGAACTCAAAAAAATGATCGAGACTCGCGATATCCGTGGCATAACTTCCAATCCAGCCATTTTTGAAAAGGCGATTAATGGAAACAAAATCTACGACGCCGATATCGAAAAGGGGATTCGCGAGCAATTACCGACTTACAAGATTTACGAATCGCTAGTTTTTGACGATATCCGCCATGCTTGCGATATCTTCCGCCCTGTGTACGAGGAATCGAACGGTTTGGACGGTTATATCAGCATTGAAGTACCGCCGACGATCGCTCACGATACCGAAGCTACGATAAATGAAGCCCGTCGCTACTACCAAGAAATCGGTCGGTCAAACGTGATGATCAAGATTCCCGGTACAGAATCTGGGTTACCTGCGGTCGAGCAAGTCATCTCCGAAGGAATCAATGTCAACGTTACCCTGCTTTTTTCGGTGGAAAGCTATGTGAATACGGCATGGGCTTATATCCGAGGATTGGAAAAGCGGGCGGCTGAAGGTAAGGAGATCGGTAACATTGCTTCAGTAGCCAGTTTCTTCCTCAGCCGGATCGACAGTAATATCGATAAGCGGATTGACGACAAGTTAAAGGCAGGCGTTACCTCTGTAGACCAAGAAGCTAAACTGAAAGTGGTGAAAGGCAAAGTAGCGATCGCAAATGCCAAAATCGCCTACCAAAAATACAAGGAGATTATTAAAACAGACCGCTGGCAAGCACTCGCCGCAAAAGGTGCCAAAGTCCAGCGTCTCCTGTGGGCTTCCACCAGCACCAAAGACCCTCACTACAGCGATGTCATGTACGTTGACGAGCTGGTTGGCCCCGATACCGTCAACACCCTGCCACCCAACACAATTGAAGCTTGTGCGGATCACTGCAACGCCGCCAGTCGCATTGACACCAAAGTGGAAGAAGCTTACACACTGATCGAAAGCCTCAAAGACCCAGACATCGACATCGATATCAATAAGGTGATGGATGAACTGCTGCTGGATGGAATTGAGAAATTCGTGCAGCCCTTCCAATCCCTGATGAACTCGCTGGAAAACAAGATCGAACACCTAGCGCCAGTTTAGGGAGAGAAGCGAGAGGGAGAAGGGAAAGAGAATTTCTCTCCTCCCCTATCACTTTTGAGAGCAATTGCGATCGGGGTACACCGCTATGTCAACTGCAAACGATATCTTAGAAAGCGACTATGCCAACGCCCAACTCGATGCTGGTGAAAAAGCGAGGCTGGAAGAACTAGAAGCAGTCATCGAACAAGGACTTCAGACATTTTACGAAGTGGGTAAGGCTCTCGACGAGATTCGAGAGAAGAAACTATATCGCGAAACGCACAAAACCTTTGACGCTTACTGCCGAGACAAGTGGGGCATAGCAAGGCGAACAGCTTATCAATTTATTGACGCGGCCCACGTTATGGAAAATTTGTGCGCAATTGCGCACAAAATTCCTACAAAGGAAAATCAAGTTCGTCCCCTAAAGGGACTTCCCTCAGAACTACAAATCCAAATCTGGCAAGAAGCAGTAGAGTCAGCGCCCAACGGCATTCCCACTGGTGCAGCTGTTCAGCGCTTGGTTGACCGACGAGTGTCTTCGCGAACAACAAGGCGAACTTCTGGGGATGCTTCGGAAGAATTGGGGCAGTTGCGCCTGGAGAATCAGCGGCTTAAGGAGCAACTCAGGCAAAGGGATCTCGACAGGGAACGCCGTGCTGCTGAGGTGGCGGCTGAATTAGAGCGCCTGCGCGAAGAGAACAGGCAACTCAAAGCCGAACTCAGACAGCGAGATATCGATTGGGAACGCCGTCTTGCCTACGAACGAGAAAAAATCCGAGAAGAACTCAGAGCTGAAATTCGAGAAGAGGTGAAAGCTGAATATGAAGGTCAAATTAACACCCTAACCGCCCAAGTCAGCTCCCTCACTCAGCAACTGGCAGAAATGACCGCCAAATATGAAGCTGTATTAGCAAGACTCGAAGCTATAGAAGGAAAAAAATAAATGGTAACACTCCTAGAAAATCCGCTCCGCGTCGGACTGCAACAAGAAAGAACCCCCGAACCGCAAATCATGGTAATCTTCGGGGCATCGGGAGACCTGACCCAACGCAAACTGGTGCCAGCGCTATATCACCTCAAACGCGATCGCAGACTGCCACCAGAACTGACGATCGTCGGTTTTGCCCGTCGAGATTGGAGCCACGATTACTTTCGCGAGCAGATGCGGGAAGGAATAGAGGAATTCTCGGATGGCATCGGTTCTGAAGAACTTTGGCAAGACTTTGCCGCAGGTTTGTTCTACTGTTCCGGCGACATGGACAAACCGGAAAGCTACCAAAAACTAAAACAATTCCTGGGCGAACTGGACGGTCAGCGGGGAACGCGGGGAAATCGGGTTTTCTACCTAGCCGTTTCGCCCAACTTCTTTCCCGAAGCAATTCGCCAGTTAGGGTCAGCCCATATGCTCGACGATCCCATCAAAACCCGACTGGTAATCGAAAAACCCTTTGGGCGCGACTTGAGTTCCGCTCGCAGCCTCAACCGGGTAGTCCGTCAAACCTGCAAAGAAGAACAAGTTTACCGCATCGACCACTATCTGGGTAAAGAAACCGTTCAGAACTTACTCGTGTTTCGCTTCGCCAACGCCATATTTGAACCTTTGTGGAATCGCCAATTTGTCGATCACGTCCAAATTACCGTCGCCGAAACCGTGGGAGTTGAAGAACGAGCAGGTTACTACGAAACCTCCGGGGCGCTGCGGGACATGGTGCAGAACCACTTAATGCAACTATTTTGTCTGACAGCGATGGAGCCCCCCAACTCCCTCGATGCGGACAGCGTTCGCGGCGAAAAGGTAAAAGTAATTCAGGCCACCCACCTGGCAGATGTGCGTAACCTGGAGTTCTCCGCAGTGCGAGCCCAGTATGGTGCCGGCTGGATGAAGGGCGAACCTGTGGCGGGATATCGACAAGAACCAGGGGTGAATCCGAATTCCACCACACCAACTTATGTAGCCCTAAAGCTGATGATCGATAACTGGCGGTGGCAGGGTGTGCCATTCTACCTGAGAACCGGTAAGCGACTGCCGAAAAAAGTAACAGAGATTGCCATTCAGTTTCGCGAAGTGCCGTATTTGTTATTTCAATCAGCAGCTCAACAGGTTAACGCCAACGTGTTGACTATGCGAATTCAGCCAAATGAAGGTATTGCCCTGCGATTTGAGGTGAAGATGCCGGGGATGGAAGTCCGCTCTCGTACTGTAGAGATGGACTTTCGCTATGGTGCTGCTTTCGGACAGGCAAGCAGCGAAGCATACGATCGCCTTCTACTCGACTGTATGTTGGGCGACCAAACTTTGTTTACCCGCGCCGATGAAGTCGAAGAAGCTTGGCGGGTAGTAACCCCAGCCCTGACAGTCTGGGAATCCCCAACCGATCCGGCCAAAATTCCCCAGTACGAAGCGGGAATTTGGGAACCAAAGGAAGCCGAACTTTTGATTAACCGCGACGGTCGTCGCTGGCGCAGACCCTGACAATTTTAGATTTGAGATTTTGGATTTTGGATTGGGGTTAACTCGTGGGAATAGAAAATTTGGCAAGCTTCTGGGAGGTCGATCGACGAGCCAAAATCTCAAATCTAAAATTGTTCTAAATCCAAAATCCAAAATCCGAAATCCTCTCTTGCGAAGGTGGGCATCGTGACGGTCACCGCCAAGACGCCCACTTCGCGCCAAATCCAAAATCCAAAATCCAAAATCCAAAATCAAACTATGGCTACTACATCTGCTCCGATCGTTTCCTTGCAAGCGCCCAAAGATGTCTCGATCGCTGAGATCGAGACAGAACTCAGTCAAATCTGGCAAAGTTACAGTGCTGGCGGAGACGGTGCTTTTCCTGCTGCGACTAGGGCGGCAACATTTAGTTTGGTAGTTTACGAACCGGAGGAATCTCAACAACTGCTAGCTACTTTGGGATTTTACACCGGGCCGGTAGATGGCATTGATGGGCCGCGCACCGTGGCAGCGCTGGAGGCAGCTCAGAAAGCCTTCGGATTGTCGGTGAGTGGCAAGTCCAACCCGGAAACGCTGGCCAAACTGCGGGAAGAAGCTGCCAAAAAACGAGGGCAGACCATAACCGCAGATGGCAATGGCGGTACGCTTCCCCAGTATGCACTGGATGCTTCCGGTGCTGGGGTGGCAGATGCGATCGCCGCTACCAATCCCTGCCGCATCATCGCCCTTTGCCCAACGGCAGGAGAAGATGAAGGCGTCATCGCTCAAGTGTCCGCCTACTGCCCCATCCAAAAACAAACTCGCACCAGTTTGATCTGTTGCGAATACATCACTCTTCGAGGCGCAGAAGTCGCTATTGAACGTGTTGGGGGGATGATTCCCGCACTGCTGATTAGCGAATTGCCTAAATTCCTTTGGTGGAAGGCAACTCCGGATGCGGAAAACAGCCTGTTTAAGCGACTGGCAGAAACTTGCAATTCTGTGATTATCGACTCCAGTCTGTGTCACGACCCAGAAGCAGATTTGCTGAAAGTGCAAAACTTGTTGGAGTCGGGCTTGCCGATCGCTGACCTGAACTGGCGTCGTCTGGCAGCATGGCAAGAGTTGACGGCAGAAGCTTTCGATCCCCCGGAACGCCGCGCCTATGTAAAAGAAGTTGACCGGGTGACGATCGACTACGAAAAAGGCAATACGACTCAGGCGCTAATGTACTTGGGCTGGTTGGCGAGTCGGTTGCAATGGCACCCCGTCTCCTACGAACAGGAAGGTGGTGACTACGATATTAAGCGCATCCGATTTACAGGCCCCGATGACCGAGATGTACAAGTGGAATTGGCAGCTATTCCTACCGCAGATGTGGGTGATATTGTCGGCGATCTGATTGCTTTGCGTTTAACTTCTACGAATATCAACGCTGACTGCTGTACCGTTCTGTGTTCGGAAACTGGTGGTTGTATGCGGATGGAAGCTGGCGGCGGTGCCCAGTCCTGCCGCATTCAACAAGTAACTTCACTTTTTGACCAAAAGGCGGAAAACCTGTTGGGTCAGCAGTTGCAACGCTGGGGTCGCGATCGCCTCTATGAGGAAAGTATGGCGGTGACGGCGGCAATTATCAAATTGGCCAATAGGGAATAGGGAAATTTCAAATTTTAGATTTCAGATTTCAAATTTATTTAAATCTGAAATTTGAAATCTGAAATTTGAAATTTATTTAAATCTCAAGTTTAAAATTCCCCATATGTCTTTAGTTATTGCCGGCGAACGCAGCGGGGTGGGCAAGACAACAGTCACGCTTGCCCTATTGGCTTCTTTGCAGCGTCGAAATCTCAAAGTCCAATCTTTCAAGGTAGGCCCCGATTACATCGACCCGATGTTTCATCAGTATGTAACGGGTTTCCCCTGTCGCAATTTAGACCCGGTTTTGACTTCTGCTTCATACGTGCAACAATGTTTTGCCCGTCATACCCAAGGTGTTGAATACGCCTTGGTGGAAGGAGTCATGGGGCTATTTGATGGTGTGAAGCAAGAAAGCAGAGAAGAAATCGGCCTAGTCTCCCACTCCCCCACTCCCCCACTCCAGGTCTCCCCTTTTGCCAGTACAGCTCACATAGCGCATCTGCTCAACTTGCCTGTGCTGCTGGTCATTGATTGCAGTCGTTTATCCGGTTCCGTAGCGGCGATCGCACATGGCTATCGTTCTTTCGATCCCAAGCTAAAATTAGCTGGGGTGGTGTTAAATCGGGTGGGGAGCGATCGCCATTTGCAACTGCTCAAAGAAGCTCTCGAACCCTTAAACATCGCGATTTTAGGAATATTGCGACGTCAGGACAATATTACTATTCCAGACCGATATCTCGGTTTAGTACCAACAGCAGAACTTCCCCAATTAGATGCTTCGATCGAAAAACTGGCTCATTTGGGACACACCTGTTTTGATTGGGAAAGGCTATTACCTCTGCTAAAGTGCAAACCAGAATTTCCAATTATCAATCTAAAATCCAAAATCCAAAATCCAAAATTTAAAATCGCCATTGCACGCGATCGCGCCTTTAATTTTTATTACCAGGAGAATTTAGACTTACTTGCAGAATTAGGTGCAGAACTTGTGCCTTGGAGTCCGCTTACTGATGTTGGAATACCTGCGGGAGTCCAAGGGCTTTATTTCGGTGGCGGTTTTCCAGAAATATTCGCAGAAGAATTATCGTTGAATTACTCAGCACGCAATGCAGTGAGGACAGCAATTGTATCTGGAATGCCCACTTATGCAGAGTGTGGCGGTTTAATGTATTTGTGCGAGCAAATCGTAGATTTCGATCGCAAATCTTGGCCTATGGTAGAAGTATTGCCAACAATAGCTGTGATGGGTTCTCATCTAACATTAGGTTATCGGCAAGCAACTGCTTTGCAACACACTCCCCTGCTACCCGCTGGTGCAACAGTTTGGGGACATGAATTTCACCGCTCTAGTTTATCTGTAGCACCGACGAATCCTTTGTTTGAGCTACGGGGATATAATTCCCCCAGTTTACCAACATCTGAAGGATGGCTCAAGCACCGCGTTCACGCTTCGTACCTACATCTTCATTTTGGTGCTAGTCCAGAAATTCCAGAGCGGTTTTTGCACCATTGTTCTGACTTTTTCGACTATTAGCCAACAGAGGTAGTCTAGCTAATCAGGTGCTATATGTCGTGCAGCACGCTATGGCCAGCTAAATCCTAAAGTAGGTAAGCCAATCATAACTAAGCGATCGTTCTAAAGCTTTACTTAGGGAGTCCAGCCAAACACAAAGCTATTGTGGTCTTTGCCATTGTAGGCGTAAGCGTCAAATTTAATATCATAATTATGTTCTATTGTCAAGAGTACTAAATAATTTTCAATATCTTTGTCTTGTGTTGATAGTAGCGATCGCCGAAATTATCAATCTCTGCCATTAGGCGCAAACTACTGCTATGCCTAAAGCAAGCGATCGAAAATAACCCTAAGCCTCAACTTCTGAGTAGCGTAGGGCTTGCGAGCGAAAAGACAAAATAAAGATAGCTATCCTTTTGATTTTTCCACGCTCCTATTCAACTTTATTTCTTAGCATAGACCCATTGTGTATTATTATATACAGATTTACTTTACATTAAAACTGTTCTTTTGGTAGAAAACAATCCTGTTCTTGCGGTAGAAATTTAGTAAAACTAAAGCAGTTACCTTGCTTATTAAGGACAACAATTTAAAAACATACCGATAACATGAGCGAAAAGATTAATTATGGCAACCGTTGCCACATAAATCAAGCGAATAAAAATCAGGAACTGTATTTCATAGCTGCTTTTGCGCTGCTCCAAGGTGAGCGAAAAAATTCCACTCGATATCCTAACAATTTTTTTGCGGAAAGGATAGGCTAAATACCGAGTATGCGTACAGCAGGCAGCAGCACAAAGATAATATTGTATGAAGAAGAAATTCAAGGAGAGATAAACAGATGTATATCTTTAAGCAAACCCACCAACCAAAAGTAAAACCGATGAGATCGCGCTTATCCCACCCAGCGCCATCTCCCCTTGCGGAACCTTTGATAAAGCACATAGAGCCAATCGAAACTCAGTCCAAAGAAAAAAACAGGTATAGTAGCGGACTAATCTCAAACAAATCAGGAGTAGAAATGCAGCATACCGATCCTGGGAAAAGCTTTCATCCTGATAATTTAGATTTGTCATTGGCCGAAACTTTAAATATTGCTGCGCCAAATGACGCAGTAAATGCTGGCGAGATTGCCGATTTTAATCGTTCAAATCGCGGTCGAATAGCGGTGTTTATTGATGGTTCTAATCTATTCTATGCAGCTTTAGAAATAGGTGTTGAAATTGACTATCTCAAACTACTTTGCTATTTAACCGATGGTTCTCCCCTGTTGCGCTGTTTCTTTTACACCGGAGTAGATCCCACAAACGAAAAGCAACATGGTTTTTTATATTGGATGCGTCGTCATGGCTATCGCCTGATCACCAAAGATATAATTCAACTCCCAGACGGCTCTAGAAAAGGTAACCTAGATGTAGAAATAGCTGTAGATATGGTTACTTTAGCAGATTATTACGATACTGCTATTTTAGTCAGCGGTGATGGCGATTTAGCCTATGCGGTGAATGCGGTTAGTTACCGGGGAGCAAGAGTGGAAGTGGTAGGGTTGCGCTCTATGACTAGCGAAAGCTTACTCAATGTTGCCGATCGTTACATCGATCTTGATACCATCAAAGAAGATATCCAAAAGTCTTCCGGAGGAGGGTACAACCATCGCTCTTTATCTGGTACTAAACTAACAGAGGCAATCAAAGATGAAACTAAGTCAAATGGTTTTGAGTAGGTTTTGATTTTAATAGCTATTGATGATTTCGCAAAAAATTGTTGAAAAAACATTTGGTGTAAGCTATGGGTAGAGGTTTTCAAGAATAGGAAACCTTTACCTTAACAAGCGCGTCATTCACTTTATTTTAAGCAGAATTGCTCCCTGTATTTACAGCGTAAAAATACAGGTTTTTGAGAAAAAAACGAAAAATTTATTTCGAGCTAAAGAATGACTTTATTTATATCTAAAGTATAAGTGGAAGCCAAAATAAATTTGTTACTTTTAATACAAAAAAAATTCAAGATGGCTTGATAAGCTATCTTATAGCATTAGCTTTGCCAACTAAAATTAGGCTTGTACTACTTTTGTACGCAGAGCCATATCTTCAGATAGAGGAATATGTCGAAACAGAATGATACATTTTAAATCAAATACCACCACAAGTGGTTATTGTTATCTTCAGCCCAGCGTAACGGCAAACATCTGTTTTGACAATGCGATCGGCTATTTACTAAGCGTTAGGTGCTTGGGCAGGCTAACGCCAATTACAAACTAGCGAGATTGCAACAATTTCAACTACTAATCGAGGCTTGGAATATGAATCAAGTTGTCAAGGTTGTCCATTATCCTGATGTTTCCGACAGCAATGTAGCTACTCAGTTTTATCGAGAAATTGAGGATATTGTTAAGGCAGGAGCCAGTATTGTTTTGCTCGATCTGAAGAATCTAACATCTATTACCGGCTCAGGGTTAATGGCTCTAGTCGAGGTTTTCAAATTGATTCGCTCTGCTGGGTGCAAGGTTTTCATTTGCTCTTTAAACGATCAAGTCAGGATTTTATTTGAACTTACTGGTTTGGATCGAGTTCTTGAAACTTTTTCTAGTTTGGATGAATTTTATAGCTCCACGCTGCAAAAAAAATAGTCTGTCGTTAATTTAGGGCCGACCCGCAGACTAATCTACTTTAGCATTGGCTGCCAAATAAACAAATATCAGTTGTCAAGCAGAAAAGTTGCAAAGTTAAGAATAACTAGCCGACTTTCTAACTTGACAACAACTTAAAAAGCATCTATTTACTAAGGAATCGGCACGCTTAATTTCAAATTGTAAATTTAGATTACGAGTGAAAAATTAAACATCTAAAATTTAACGCCTGAAATTACTCTATACCGATCGCAATTAGCAATTAGCTTAAGCCTGAGTGCTTGCAAAAAGCCGCAAATCGCAGACAAAGTTAGTGAGCGGACAGGATACGATCGGTTTCCCGGGCTGCATAGCTGGATCGGGCATAATAGTTTTATCGAGCTTTGCACCTGTGAGATTGGCATTGTCGAGATTTGCGCCGCGCAAGTCTGCCTCTGTTAAATCTGCACCGCTCAAATTTGCCCAACGTAAATCTGCTCCTGTCAAATTAGCTTGAGTTAAATTAGCTTCACCTATGCTCGCTCCCCACAGCTTTGCTTCACTTAAATTGGCTGCAAAAAGATTGGCTCCAATCAGTGATGCCTCTACCAACTTAGCTTTTCTGAGGTCGGCTTCGTTCAAATCTGCATCGCACAGAGAAGCAGCCCAGAGGTTGGCATTACATAACGTAGCTTTCCAGAGGGAAGCTCCACACAAGTTGCTCAGCATTAAGTTAGCTTCATTCAACTTTGCTTTAAATAAATTTGCTTCGCGCAAGTCTGCTTCGCGCAGGTAAGCTTGATACAAATCGGCATAACTTAAGTCCGCGTAATTCAGTAAAGCTTTATAAAGATTGGCTTCAGAGAAATTAACATTAATCAGTGTGGTTCCACTTAAGTTTGCTGCTTGAAAATAGAATCCCGTAAAGTCGCTAAGTAGTCGGACAAAAGTAATCGACACTGTATGAACTTTTGTTAAGGCACTTGCAGGAGTGCGATCGCTACCCACGGATAGTACAAATGTATTGTAAAAATTGACA
>NZ_JACJPW010000083.1 GCF_014696265.1 Aerosakkonema funiforme FACHB-1375
CCCCTAGCCCCTAGCCCCTCTCCCCTCTTCCCTAGCCCCTAGCCCCTAGCCCCTAGCCCCTCTCAAACCTTGTCCCGATCGGTCAAAATCTCGTAACCGTCTTCGGTCACCAGTACCGTATGCTCAAACTGGGCAGACAGAGAGTTATCTACCGTCACCGCAGTCCACCTGTCTGCTAGAATGCGCGTAAACTTAGAACCTGCATTCACAATTGGTTCGATCGCCAATGTCATTCCCGCACGCAGCTTCACATTCGGCATCTCGCGGGTGCGGAAGTTAAACACGGAGGGTTCTTCGTGCAAGTTGCGACCTACCCCGTGTCCGGTAAAATCTTCGACTACTTTGAAGCCGTTTGCTTCTACACAATCCTGAATCGCACCGGCAATATCCATCAAATAATTTCCGGCTTTGACTTGCGCGATACCTTGATAAAGTGCTTCTTCCGCGACTCGAATTAATTTAGCTGCTGCCGGCGTTACTTCACCTACTGCGATCGTGATGCAAGAATCGCCGTGAAATCCTTCGTAGTAAGCTCCCGTATCTATTTTTACAACATCTCCCGTGCGAATCACTTTTTTCGGACTGGGAATACCGTGTACTACTTCGTTATTAATACTGGAGCAGATAGAGCCAGGAAATCCGTGGTATCCTTTGAAACTCGGTGTAGCTCCCATTTCCCGAATTCGCTTTTCTGCGTAGGCGTCCAAATCTGCCGTTGTCATCCCAGGCGCGATCGTTTGGGAGATTTCTTTTAGCACTGTGGCGACAATTTTTGCCGCCTCTCGCATGATTTCAATTTCTCTTGGCGACTTAATTTCAATTCCTCTACGTTTTTTCGGGCTGGGAGATGAAACGGTTTGCGAAAGTAAATTGGTGAGAATATTCATCAAAAAATCTCCGTTCGTTTGGGAAATTGTGTAACTTTAAACAATCAGCAAAACTGGGGAATCAAACAGTTAGATTAATACTCAAAAAGACCGATGAGAAACTCTTCCCATCAAACTTTAATCGCAATATCTCGTTGCCTGCGGCAGTTTCTATTTATCAACTTAACCGATATTTCTGCTACTAGGCAGAAATGCCCCGGTTTGAGCGATACAAATACCGACTCTGCTTGGGCTCCGGCTGGAATTAACCTAAGCATAATATATGTAATGTACTTAATGATGGTGATGATGGTGATGAAGATCTGGTTGGTTGTCGGATGTTCCTGGCAAGCTGGTGGGATGCAATTTGCCCAATAAAGCGCTTTGAGGAGGTGCAGGCAGCCAGCCTAATTGATATACTCCCATCCACAGGGTCAGACAGCCCAATACTACCATTACCATTGCGGCATAGCGTTCCAGTTTGGGAATTTTGAGTCGTTGAATGAGGATACCAAAGCCTACCATAGCGGGCATTGTACCCAATCCAAAAATGAACATTCCTACAGTAGCGATCGCTAGAGGTTGGGTAATGGCAAGACTGAGAGCCATTGCGATCAAACCGCAAGGAATAAACCCCAACAGCACTCCTAATGGATAGGTACGGTACCAAGTGTTACTTTCGTACAAAAGCCCAACACTTTTCTGGTACCACTTGTATTGCTGGAGGGAAGGCAGCTTTCTAGGTAATAGGTTCAGCTGTCCTAACCCCATGTATATCATCACCCCGCCAGCTAGTATCAACAGCGTTGCCCGCAATCCTAACAAGCTTTGGATAATTTGACCGAAGCTACCAGCTAAAAATCCCAGCAAGGCATAGGTGGTGGATCTACCCAGACCGTAAAGTACGTGAGAATACCAACTATTTTTTCTTGGCAAAGTGTAGCTTACGACCAAAGGGCCGCACATCCCGACACAGTGACCGCTCCCAATAAAACCGAGGATAAAAAATAGGTAGAGGCTGAGCATTTTTAGCACCTTAATTGGCCGGAAAAAAGTCAAAAGAAAGGGCGTCGGGGTTAGGAGTTAGGGGAGAGGGAAGAGGGAGTGGGGGAGTGGGGGAGCCAAAAGTCAAAAGTCAAAAGTCAAAAGTCAAAAGTCAAAATTCTTCCCACTCCCTCTTCCCTCTTCTCTCCCTAGCCCCTAACCCCTAACTCCGACGCCCTTTTAGCTACCGCGCTGCCGCAGAAGCGCCCCCAGCAATTGATGGCCCTGCGGTCACAACAATTAAGTTATCCGGTTGCAGTAAATCTTTGGCTACCCGGTTAACTTGTTCGGGAGTAACTGCAAGGATTTTACGGGGAAAATCGCGAATTTCTGCACTCGTGAGCCCATAAACTTCGTTCATCAGAATTTCTGATGTTAAATTGTCGGGGTCTGCCAGTTCGACACTATAGCTGCTGGAGAGCGAACGCTTTGCTGTATCTACTTCGGTAGGAGTGACGCCTTGAGAATGAACATCTTGTAATAGAGCGATCGTGCTAGCGATCGCTTTATTTGTATCTTCCGGTGCTGTTTGCATATTAATCAAAAACAAACCGGGTTGCTCTCCTGCTTGGAAGGCACTATAAATGCCGTAGGTGAGACCTTGGCGATCGCGAATTTCCGTTCCTAAGCGACTCGATAAGGTATCGCCACCCAAAATTTGATTTAACACCAAAGTGGCGTAGTAACGGGGGTCTTGTCGATTGATTCCCCGATATCCCATAAACGTGATCGCCTGTGTTTTACCGGGTATGACCGGATTCAAACGGACAAGTTTTTCCGGTAAGGGTACGCTGGGAAAATTCAGTTTTGGCAGATTGCCGCTAGCTTTCCAGCTGCCGAATTGAGTTTCGATCAGCGATCGCACTTCTTGCGGTGCAAAGTTGCCCACCAAAGTCAGTACGGTAGTATCGGGGCGATAATGTTGCTTGTAAAAGCCCATGATATCTCCCTCGCTAATCCGCTTGAGACTATCGTAGGTGGGATAGGCATGGAAGGGATGAACTTCCGGGTAAACGGTTTGTTGCAAAGTCCGATATGCCAAGTAATCTGGGCTATCCAATCGTTCTTTCAGATCTGTTATCGCCCGCTGACGGCTCAGTTCCAGCTGATCTTTAGGAAAGTTGGCGTTTTGCAGCACATCAGCTAACGTCGCAATTAAGGTGGGCAGGTCTTTTGATAAACTGTACCCATCGACGCTGACACCTTCTCTAGCTGCACCGAAGTCCAGACTCGCGCCTCGGTCTTCTAAGGTTTTCGCCAGAGTCAGGGCATCTTTTGTCTTCGTACCGTTCATCAAGTTTTCTGCTGTCAAAGCAGCTGTACCTGCCGATGCTGGCAGATCGAATTCTGTACCGGCTTGGATATAGCCGCTCAGGGTGACGGTGGGAGTGCTGCGATCGCGCATGAGCAAGACTTGCAAACCGTTACTGAGTTTAAATGATTCTGGCAGCGATCGAACTGTGGATATGGTAGATGTCGTAAACTCAGGCAGATATTTTGCTAACTCGGCTGGGTCTACTGGTTGCCCTAGATTGAATTGTTCGCTTGTTTGGCTGCTACTTGTGCCTCCCCCGCCGCCATCAGCTGTCAGCTCGGTAGGTTCAAAGTAACCGACGGTGCGATCGGATTGTTGGAGGTATTTTTTGGCTACTCGCTGTACATCGGCGGCGCTCACATCGGCAATTTCTTTCAGCAAGCGCTCGGTGTATCTATAGTCACCCGTACTGGTTTCGTCATCGCCCAGCTGCATAGCTTGGGCAGTGATTTCGCGGTTGCTCAGGATTACGGCGGCGCGGAATTGCGCTTTGGCGCGGTTGAGTTCTTCCTCTGTGACGCTTTTATTTTGCAAGTCGGCGATCGTTTGTTGAAGAACTCGGTCAATTTCTATCAGTTTACGGTTTGGCGCTGCTGTGGCAGAAAGTTGATACCAACCACCTGAAATCAAGTTGGCCGCATAGCCTCCCGCATTGCTAGCCAGACCCGATTCTACCAGAGCTTGATAAACGCGAGAACTGCGCCCCCCGGTCAAGATGTAATCCATCACCTTCAGCGCCGCTACATCGGGATGATTGGTGGGTGGGAGCGGATACACTATCTGCAATATAGGTGCGCTCCCCGCTTCCCGCAACATAATGGGAGACTTAGAACTGGGGAGAGTGGGAGTGGGGGAATCTAATGGTACATTTTCTGTCGCGCTCCCACTCTCCTGTTGTTCCCCTCGATTGGGCAAATTACCAAAAATTTCTTTAACTAACTTAAGGGTGGGTTCGGTTTCGATATCTCCCACAATTACCAAGGTAGCGTTATTGGGGCTGTAGTACTTGTGATAGTAATACTGTACCTGCTCGACGGTAAACTTTTCTACATCTGCTTTGGTGCCGCCTACTGGTAAACCATAGGGTTGTGTGGGGAAAACCGATCGCATCACTGCCCTTTCTAACCGATAATCAGGCGAATTTTCGTACCCTTGCAACTCGGAAATCACCACGCGCTTTTCGCTGGCAAGTTGCTCTACATTGATGAGGGCGTTTTGCATCCGGTCTGCTTCCAATTCCAGCATCGCCCGCAGTTTGTCTCGTTCTACAGTACCGAAATAAGCTGTTTGGTCGTAGCTGGTGAAAGCGTTGGAGTTACTTCCCAAGGCGTTGAACAGCCGTCCGAATTGAATCGGGCGATCTTTGGTGCCTTTGAACATCATATGTTCTAACTGGTGGGCAATCCCGTTTACTCCGGGTTCTTCATTGCGGGAGCCCACTTTATACCATACCTGCACTGTTACAACGGGAGCGGTATGCACTTCTTTGGTTAAAACGGTGAGCTGATTTTCCAGAACCGTTTTGCGGACGTTTTCTGTCAGTGAAAGGGATGTTTCATCCGCTGACATTGCTGCCGCTACTTGCCCAGACGGAGCAGCTTTTGCGATATTGGGGACGGTAGCGGCAAGTGGCTGAGTATTGGTAACCTCGCCTGAAAACAGCAGCACGGCGCTTAGGCAGAGGCTAAACAAGAATGTGGGAATGCGATATTGACGCCAATTGCTCAAAAACGACATAAATCTTCTACAAATCCAGGCTTAAATTTTTATTCGATCGCGTCAGCGCCCTGAATATCTTCTAGTTTGCCACTGGAAACTCATGGACAAGGATGGGAGGCTTTACCCCTCCCAGCAATGTTAAGAGTTTTGTTAACTTTTGGTGGCCGATTGTTTTTATTTTCAGTTAATTTTATGACAATTTGGACTAAAAAATCGGAAATATATTTTGACTTAGGGGTTAGGGGTTAGGGGTTAGGGGTTAGGGAAGAGGGAAAAGGGGAAATTTTGAATGATTGACTTTCAACTTTTGACTTTTAACTTTTGACTTTTAACTTTTGACTTTTGACTTTTGACTTTTAAATTTCCTTATCCAAAACGCGGATAAACTCCAAAGGCAGTCCGTCTGTATCGGCGATGAAGGCAACTTCGTAAACTCGATCGCCTATCATTTGTTGAGTCGGTTCGAGTAGAACTTTCAACGGTTGAATTTGGTTTTGGTTCTCTTGCGACGCTTGGGTAAAGCGTTCTTGCAGATTTTTCAACCAGCTAGGCAAATCTTCTGCGGTATTAGTGAGATCGAAAGATAAATGATAATATCCAACATAATGTTCGTCCTCAAAAGCGTCCGGTGCAGGTTTCGGTTCGGGAATTTGAATCAGTTCGATGCGTCCCCCCAATCCTTCCATCCAGCAAGCTAGAGTGTAACCGGTCGTAAAGCGTTCGCAGACGATAAATCCCAACTGTTCGTAAAAAGCGATCGCTTTATGAATATTCGCAGTACGGATCGAAGCGTGGTGCATCTTGCGATTTTAGATTTTAGATTTTAGATTGAATAATTGCCGATTAAAATTACATCTGCAATTTTTCAATCTAAAAATTGAAATTACCCGCTCGCCGATTATTTATTCAAACAAGCGAAAATAAGGATATCTCACCGGCACCCCAGGCTCTTTTTCTAGGTCAAAATTAATGACCTCCCAGCAGGGTTCGTCCTTGGGGTCGGGGCTAAAATCTACCGGCAAACCGTAGAGTCGAGGACGAGCTGAATCCGACTGTCCGCGCCAAGGCGTGCTGCGTTCCAAGTAACCGCCGATCAATTCTTGATAGCGTCGAGCAATAATTACTCTTGTGGCTCGGTATCCTTGAGTGTAAAGTCGGTCTAGCGCTTCGTGGATTTCAAAGCGAATCCCATCGGGATGGGTGTGCTGTCTGTACCACTCATTATTCCACTGTCGCCATTGCCGACCGGACTGGAGATGGATGAGTTCGCCCGTTTTCGGGTTAGCCTCAAAGGCACCATGACGCGGACACAAGTAGGTATCCGTCAGTGTTAGCGCCGGTATGGTTTGGCGACAGTGAGGACACTGAATCTCCGGGCCAAATATGGGGTATTGCAAGCCTGGATTCATCATGAAGTGCGTATGGGCATAATATTTTTGAGGGACGGTGCCAGTTTATTTATTTTGACATTCCCGATCGCCTAATAGGGATGGGATTGTTAGGTTCAGACCGCTCTTACCCAAGAAACGATCGCAACTTGACGCTCTCATATCTGGGTAACGGCGGGCTAGTCCTTAAGACTTTACCAGCTGCTCAGATCGAAGTTTCCCAGTGCTTTTGGGTACTTCTAGTGCAAGCTTAACATCTTTACTGCGCTCTCATCTCAACCAGACTGACAGGATGACTATTTTGGCAGAGCCAGTTGTACATACTATATTAATTACCGTAAACAATATGAGCGATCGATTGTCTTCTCTTCCATCCTACTGGCCTCCCGTCAATATATCCCAAGCTGCTTTTGTCGCCTCAAATGCAGTTGTCTTGGGCCAAGTCTACCTAGATGTGGGGGTCAGCATCTGGTACGGCGCTGTGGTGCGCGGGGATGTGGAACGTATTGAAATTGGCAAATGCAGCAATATCCAAGATGGAGCTATTTTACATGGCGATCCGGGTCAGCCTACCATTTTGGAAGATTATGTCACGATCGGACATCGCGCCGTGATTCATTCAGCTTACATCGAACGCGGTAGCCTCATCGGTATCGGTGCGGTGGTACTGGACGGAGTACGGGTGGGTGCTGGTAGTATTGTCGGTGCTGGTTCTGTAGTAACAAAGGATGTCCCGCCAAAATCCCTGGTTGTCGGCGTTCCCGCCAAAAAGTTACGGGATCTCTCTGAGGCGGAAGTTGCGGAACTGATCGAACACGCCCAAAAATATGAGAAGCTGGCCTTAGTCCATGCTGGTAAAGGCACGGATTTGGGTTTCTGGAAAGGGGCTAGGGGCTAGGGATTAGGGGCTAGGGACTAGGGGGGAGGAAAGAGGGAAAAGATTAATTCTCTCCCTTTCCCCTTTCCCTTTTCCCTTTTCCCTTTTCCCTTTTCCCTCTTCCCTCTCCCTCTTCCCTAGCCCCTAGCCCCTAATCCCTAGCCCCTAATCCCTAGCCCCTAATCCCTAGCCCTAGCCCCTTTCCAATCATAAAATCTCTCAGGGGACTGGAAATTTAGATCGATTCGTCGCAAAATATAAGAAAATGAAAAACAATTCATAAATCTTTAAGAGGGGAACTGGACATGGATTGGCGTTTACTCATCGTTCTACTACCACTTCTACTTGCAGGAGGTTGGGCAGTGCGTAACATTCTCCCAGCAGCGCTCAAACAAGTTCAAGCTTTTTTGAACAAGGAAGCCTAATCTGAGGGCGTCGGCGCTAGAAAAGTCAAAACTAGAAAGAAAAAAGGGGTGAGGGCGTCGTGTATTGGGGAAAAGAAAAGAATATCCCCACTGTCCGGCTCCCTGACCCTTATTTGTTGATTGAGGAAAGCTGGTCGCTCCACCAAATTGAATATCACAAAAGAAATAGATAAAAACTTTTATTTCTAGAAAAAATAGCCTCAAATTACTGCTTAAGAACTAGATATTAAGTGCCATAAGTACAAAAACTTTCAACCCAACGGTGGAGGTTTTTTTTTACTGTAATTGCCAACGTGAAAGGGTATTCAATTCTACATTTTATCATCGCGCAAAATTCGTTTTGCGTCGGTTTGAGCATTGATGAGGAAAATATCATGTTTCATAATGCAGAAATTGTGTTGGGATTGGAGGGCAAATCGCTGTCGATCGCCCAAATTCCCACTACAGAAGAAGTAGCAGTTATCTTTTCGAGTCCTCAGTTTTTTGTAGCGTTGAGCGCAGGAATATTGATGGCTTTTGCCTTTCAATTTTTATTAACAAATTTGTCGCTGGCAGCTAAGTTTTCCGATCGAGACGATGCGATCGACTTGGATGCGGACAATGAAGATAGCTGGGGCAAAAAGTTTCGCCAAATTGAAGCAAAAGTAGGCGCTTGGGCTTTATTAACTGTCAATACGGCTTTGTTTATCGCTTGCTTTTTGGCAGTTAAGTTGAGCTTGGTTAATAGCATCACTTTAGGTGCTATAATCGGTGTTGCCATCTGGTCTGGTTACTTTTTGTTGCTCGTTTGGATGAGTTCTAATGCTGTTGGTTCTTTAGTCGGTTCCGCAGTTAAAACAGCAACTTCTGGCGCTCAAGGAGTGATGGATATCGCAACGGCAGCTATGGGTGCTGGTGCTACTAACAAACAGATTGTCAATACTGTAGAAGCCTCTGTGGCTGCGGTTCGCAAGGAATTATCTTCTGCGATAGACCCGATCGGCATCCGGAACAATGTTGAAGATTATTTGGGTGATTTGCCATTACCAAAACTAGATTTGAATACGATTCGCGGTGACTTAGAAAGGTTACTCGGCGATGTGGATGTCAGGTCTTTAGCTAATAGCGATGTTTTGCAGAATGTCAATCGCGAAACTTTTGTAGACTTGGTTGCCAGTCGCACCGATTTCTCGAAAAAAGATATCGATCGCGTGGCAGATTTGTTAGCATCTGTTTGGCAGCAATCGTTGAATCGGCAGGTTAAAGATCCGCAAGCTGAATTGGTAAACTATATCAAGTCTGCCAGTCCGGAAGATCTGAAATCGGGCAATTTAACTGCTAGGCTAGCACAAGCGATCGGCGGCAACGGACACGATAAGAAAGAGTATAGCAACGGCGTGATGGACAAAGCCGTACAAGCTGGTGTTGGTGCAGCGATGACGGCTGTTTTGTCAAGAGTAGATCTGTCGGATGCAGATGTAGAAAAGATTTCTTCACAGCTGCAACAACTGGCAGGACAAGCAACAGATAAAGCGCAGCAATTTGGTAATAAGGTAAAAGAAAATTTGCCTTCGCTACCGCAGAGTAACCCGATGCTGGGAGATGTGGAAAATTATATCCTCAATTCCCAACCTTGGCACCTGAATCGAGAAACTATCAAGCAGGAATTCCAAGAAGTTATTCACGATTTAGAAGCTGCACCGGGATTAGTTCGTAAGCAATTGGAACAACTGAATCGCGATAATTTCGTGCAATTCTTGAATCAGCGCGGCGATTTCGATGATGATAGGGTAAATGAAATTGCCGACCAGTTTGAAGAAATTCGCATGGAAGTTTTGAATACTGTTCAAACTGGTGAGTCGGAAGAAAAATTGCAAGACATTCGCAGTCGCATTGAAAATTATCTGCGATCGACTGGTAAGGAAGAGTTGAATCCGGAAGGGATCGAACGCGATTTTACCGCACTTCTAGAAGATCCGGATGCGGGATTTGAGGCGTTGCGCGATCGTCTCGGTAAGTTCGATCGCAATACGTTGGTAGAATTGCTGGGACAGCGCGAAGATTTCAGTCAAGAAGAAGCAGACCAATTGATCGGTCGCTTGGAAGAAACTCGCGATCGCGTCCTCTCGCAAGCACAAGAAGCGCAAGAACAAGCGAAATCGAAAGCGCAAGAACTTCGTCAGCGGGTAGAATCTTATTTGCGCGATACTAATTTGGAAGAATTAAATCCAGATGGGATCGCGCAAGATTTCCAAACGCTGTTTGAAGACCCGCAAGCAGGATTGAAGGCGCTGCGGGAAAGATTATCGCAATTCGATCGCGAAACTCTGGTACAATTGCTGAAGGCACGCGGCGATCTCAATGAAGAGCAAATAAATCGATTTGTCGATCGCATTCAATCGGTACGCGATAACATTCTGCAAGCACCGCAACAAGTTAGCGAGAAAGCTAAGGAACAGTACGATCGACTGATAAATCAAATTGGCGATTTTCTGCGAAACACTAACTTGGAAGAACTCGATCCGGAAGGGATTAAGCAAGATTTTGCCAAACTTTTTGAGAATCCCAAAGAAGGTGCGGTGGCGCTGCGAGAAAGACTTTCCCAAGTCGATCGCGAAACTTTGGTCAAATTGCTGAGTCAGCGAGAAGGCTTGACCGAAGACCAAGTTAATCAGACAATAGATAAAGTGCAAGATGCCATTAACAGTGTTGCCAAACAACCTCGTCGCTTAGCATCTCGCGCCAAAGATAAGGTCTACGATTTCCAAGCAACTTTAGAAAATTACCTGCGAAATACGAACAAGCAAGAACTCAATCCCGAAGGTATTAAGCGAGATTTGCAATTGCTGTTCCGTCATCCCAAAGAAGGAATGGGAAATATTGGCGATCGCTTCAAGCAGTTCGATCGTTCCACCTTGGTATCCCTGCTATCGCAGCGGGAAGATATCTCGTCAGAAGAAGCGAATCAAATTGCCGATCGCATCGTATCTGTACGCGATCGATTCGTCGAACAAGTGCAGAACGTTCAAGGTAAAGTACAATCGGCGCTTGATGGTGTATTCGATCGCATTCGCAATTACTTTAATTCCTTGGAACGTCCCGAACTGGACTACGAAGGAATCAAGCGCGATTTCCGCAAATTGTTTGACGATCCGCAAGCAGGATTTGATGCTATTAAAGAACGTCTGAGTCAGTTCGATCGCGATACGTTAGTTGCCATTATCAGTTCTCGCGAAGATATTTCGGAAGCTGATGCTAATCGGATTATCGATCGAATTGAATTTGCACGCGACAGCGTAATGCAGCGTGCGGAATACCTGCAAGAACAAACGAAGCGACGCATTGAAGATATCAAGCATCAAGCTAAAAAGCAAGGCGAAGAAGCTCGTAAAGCTGCTGCAACTGCTGCTTGGTGGCTATTCGGTACGGCTGTTACTTCTGTGGCGATATCCGCATTGGCGGGAGCAATAGCTGTAGGTGGTTTTAACCTGTTTGGATAAAGGTTTAATTGACATTTAGTTAAATGATAGGCTGGCGAAAGCTGGCCTATTTTTTTGTGCTGTTTTATGATATCCAAACATCTCTAGAATTTTCAATTCTCCATCACTTGTCGTATTTTCTGCACTTGCTTGGGTGCGTCGATTTGTTCGTAAGCTAAAATAGCCGCTTCAAAATTTGTGCGACTATTGTCGATATCTCCCATTTGTTGATAAGTCAATCCTTTTTCATAATAAACTTCTGCCAAATCGCTTTTAGCTCCTATTTGCGCCAACAGTTCTATAGCTTCATCGTGCTTAGCAATGGCGGTTTCAAAATTTTCTAAATTGCGATACAGGACGGCGAAACCATTGATAGCTTGCGCTTTTGGCTGAATGCACTGAATTTTGTCAGCATAAGATAATGTTTGAGCGAATATTGCTAAAGAATTTTCATTTTCTCCTAAATTTCTATATACTATGCCAGCGATATATAAGCTATATACATGACTCCATGTTGTTAAGATAGCTGTTGGTAGTTGGCGATAAAGTCGATCGGCTTTCGCAAACAAAGCAGATGCCTTTTCTCGGTCGTGTTCGGCAAAGTCTTTGTTTGAATATATGACTGCCAAACTGAACCAAGCAAACGCTAAAAATAGCGGGTAGTTAGTTGCTTCGGCTAATGATTCAACTTCTTGGTAAGATTTTATGGCGGCTTCAGTTTCGCCGAGAATGAGTTGACAAGTACTTTGGCATAATAAAGATATTATATTTTGTTGACCGACTTTTAAACAAAGCTTGTCTGTAGCACTATCTTGAGAATGCGATCGCAGGTAATTTACTCCCTTTTCTATGGATATTTGATATAGTTCTATAGCTTTTTTAATTTCACCTAAATGATGGTAATGTCGTCCTAAATAACTGCTTAATATGGTCAAAGAGTATTCGTTTTCAATTTTATCTATTATAGCTGCGCTCTTACAAGCAATATGTTGTATCAAACCAAACCTGTCGAAGGCATAATTAAGGCTTTCTGTTTCCCCCATGCTACTTAACGTAGTGGGCCGATCTTTTAAAATTACTTGACAAGCTAGCTCGAATTCGTTTATTGCTACGTAATGATGATAAGCTTCTAAAGCTTTAAACGCATCTTCGATATCGTCAACTATCTCAACACTTGCAGTCCAAAATTCTGCCGCCTTTTCATTGGCAAACTCCCATTCATCGCTCGCTCTCAGCCTCTTAATAGCTTCGGCGCGAATTACCGAATGCAGCCAATATTCATTTTTGTAGAAATCGATTAACGAGCGATCGCACAGCGCTTTTACAACATATATGCGTTCCTCCGAAGGCACATCCCACAATAAAGAGAAAATTCCTTCTAGGGAGATCGATCGCACATCTTGATAGCGATAGCATCCCAGACGACATAAAAGTTTATAAGCTTGCGGATCGAGCTGTTCCAAGCGGTTAAACTGATTGACAACTAAATTTTCTAAATCTCCTTGAATCAACAAATTATTTTCATTGTCTTGCCAAAAATTATTGCTATCCCCAGACCAATCTTTTTGTATAGTTCCGCTCAAAATTCGCATGGCCTTCGCATTACCGCTATAAGCTAGGTGCATGGCATTTAAACAACGAGGCTCGACAGAGAGATTTTGGTTGAGCAAAAATTGTTCCCACGCACTTATATCCAAACCTGGTAGCCGATAATTTTGAAAATTTACCGCCGATTCTCCCAATCTCTCCCGACTGGTAATTAAAGTCAAGCAATGAACAGAAGCGTCAGCCAGCACTCTCAGTAATTCCACATAATCTCGATGTGCGGGGATAAACTTACCATTTCCATCTAAAGCAGGTTCGAGGTTATCAATTAAAATACCGACTTTTCGATTTGGTTTTCGCAGTTGCATCCTCAACCGTTCTAGAGAAATGCCAAAATCTCTCGCAGGTTCCTCTTGAAAGTGTCTTCTTAACCATTCCTCTACTACACTTCTGGCATTCGTAATATTCTGGGTTTCTTTAGCCATCCAAAGGTCTAGAATTACGTCAAAACCCTGCGTTGCCAAGTACTGACATGACAATACGGTCTTGCCTACACCTCCCTCACCCTGGATGAGAATTATTTTTGTTCCTTGCTTAACCAAAATCTGGAGGTCTGCGATCGCTTTCTCGCGCCCAAAAAAATAAATATTATTAGAAGCTTTTAAATTTTCTTCTAACTGGGTAGAAGAGATAGAATTGGACATGGCTAAATTTCAAGATTTTGGTGTATGCTAAATTCTCACAAGTCTAAATCATTAGACAACTCAGTGACAAGCAAGACAGTCCCCCGGCTTCGCACTTAGAGTGGTAAGCAAAAAGGGTAAATTTGCCGAAATGCTTTCTGGCTAAGAAATTAGCCAGAGAGAGTGTGGCGTTTGGGGAGTAGGGAAAAATAACCATATCTTGCACCCTAGAGCATCTGTCAAGTATTCGCCCATTCAGGCTAAGGAACCGGATTTATTGGCTTAAAAAATCTGAAATTTTCCTATAACTACTCGAAGAAACCCCATTTCTTAAATGATTTGGGACAAAAATAGATTCTCACACCTGATGCCAAAAAACATAATAATATAGTTATTTGTCAGTATAACTCGCCAGTCAGCAGTAAATAATAAAGTGCTTTCACCTGAAAACGCGAACATCGATAATATCCTCAAAGCATTCCAACACTTCGGGGTTAATCTCGGATTAGAACGGATTCAACAACTTCTAGCCGACTTAGGTAACCCCGATCGCCAAGTACCTATGATCCACGTTGCCGGAACTAACGGCAAAGGTTCGGTTTGCGCCTATCTCTCCTCCGTATTAACGGCAGCAGGTTATCGCGTCGGACGATATATTTCTCCTCATTTAATCTCTTGGAACGAACGCATCTGTCTCAACGAAAAACCAATTTCTTCTCAAGAATTACAACAATTACTCCTACAAGTCCAATCCGCTATTAACCCAAATGCAGAATCTCCCACCCAGTTTGAAGTTATCACCGCCGCCGCTTGGTTGTATTTCGCACAACAAAAAGTAGATGTGGCAGTAATGGAAGTGGGATTGGGAGGAAGACTGGATGCAACTAATATTTGTAATTCTCCCTTGGTAACAGTCATAACTTCTATCAGTCGAGAACATTGGCAAGTGCTGGGCCCAACTTTAGCGGATATCGCCAGAGAAAAAGCGGGTATCCTCAAACCGGGATGTCCTGCTGTTATCGGTCAGTTACCGCCAGAAGCAATAACAGTTGTGAAAAACCGCATTCAGGAATTAGGTTGTCCGGCGATTTTCCCAGAACCTGCGATCGCATTACCAACACCAGGGGAAAGATGGGCGGAATATCAAGGAATTCAATATCCTTTACCCTTGTTGGGAGATTTCCAATTGGCAAATTCCGCGTTGGCGATCGCATCCCTCCAACTCCTCCAACAACAAGGTTGGCAAATTTCTCAGGATGCGATCGTTTCTGGGATGGCAAATACTAAATGGCTGGGAAGAGTGCAATGGACAAGTTGGAAAAATCAGCGCATATTAATAGATGGCGCTCACAATCCCGCAGCTGCGATCGTTCTCCGTCAATATGTCGATAGCTTAGATACAAAATCTGTCACCTGGGTAATGGGAATCCTCTCTAGCAAAGATTGTGACGATATCTTCAAAGCCTTACTTCGATCGTGCGATCGATTATTTTTAGTGCCAGTTCCAGACCAAAGTTCTGCTCATCCAGAAGATTTAGCAACTCTCGCTCGTCAGATCTGTCCGGAATTAGCTTTAGTCGCAACTTATCCCGATCTAGTTTCTGGTTTAGAAGCTGCGATCGCATCCGATCCCGGTTTACTTGTTTTGTGCGGTTCTCTTTATTTAATCGGTCATTTCTTAAGTCTCGATCGTCCTACTCCCGCAAACAATAACCCACACCTCTAACTGTGTGAATCAGACGTTTTTCATTACCTTCTTCTAGCTTCAGGCGTAGGTAGCGGATATAAACCTCAATAATATTGGAATCACCCATGAAATCGTAACCCCAAACTTTTTCTAAAATTTGCTCTTTCGTGAGTACCTGACGGGGATGACTGAGGAGGTAGTCGAGTAAATCAAACTCTTTAACTGTTAGTTCGATGCTGCGCTGACCCCGGAATACTTCGCGAGTGCGGCGATTTAAGCTGATGTCTTGAAATTGCCACAAATCTGTTCCATCTTTATCTTCCTTTGTGCGACGCAGATGAGCGCGAATTCTGGCGAGGAGTTCTTCAATGCTGAAAGGTTTCACAACATAATCATCAGCTCCTGCATCCAAACCTGCAACGCGATCGCTCACTTCATCTCTTGCTGTGAGCAAAATTGCTGGTGCTTTAATACCTGTTGTCCGCAAACGGCGACAAAGTTCAACTCCCGTCAGTCCCGGTAACATCCAGTCTAAAATCAGCAGATCGGGTGCAGTCTCTCGTGCTAGTATCAGACCGCTCATACCGTCGTGCGCCACGCTGACGCGATACCCCTCGCTACACAATTCTAATTCGATAAACCGAGCTAGCTTAATTTCATCTTCGACTAAGAGAATGTGTGCAGTTGGGGTCATGGCGGTTCTATCTCCACTCGCACAAGATAAACTTTCCATTAGTTCTGGCTGATGCTTGTAGTTTTGCGGTTGATTTTCCCTTGCTCGATCGAGTAAGTTCTGTAAAATTTGTACCATGCGTTCGGCTTCTTGGGTAGCTGTTTGCAGTGCTTGACGTTGAAAATCGGTCAAATTGTTACCGCGACGCAGCAAACTTTGCAGGTATCCGTAAACCAAGCTGAGCGGTGTACGCAGTTCGTGGGAAATGCGATCGGCAAAATGTTTTTGTTGCTCTTTCACATCATTAACAACAACAGTGAGTTCTCCTACTTCCCGTTGGAGTAGCTGGTTGAATTGACGAAAAGGCTGAACGGATTGTGCCAGGATATAAGCTGTCAGTATGATTAATGTGGGGAAAAATAGTCCGATCCCGATTGCCAAATTGCGGATAATTGCGGCGGCGTCTAATTGTAATTCCGTCACATCTTGTGCGATATACAACTGGCTACCTCCTGACAGTGCTTTGCTTGCGATCGTCAAGTGATATCCAGCCATTTGATAGCGTCGAAATTGAGCGGGTAAAAGCTGAAGAGACATCAAAGTAGGTTGAATATTTTTCAGCTTTGAATTCAACTGTTTGGACTGCACCATCACTTTGCTATCTGCTTGCTTGACCCAAAACCACATGGTTGGAGATGACCACCGATCTACCATTGTTTGCAATGTATCTAACGAATCGGTAAATTCGTTAGTGTCTTCCATGTCTTTAGCAAAGTGAGTCGCTGCTAAATTTACCGTTTGTTGAGAGGTTGTCATTAATAAGCGATCGACTTTCCAGCTTGTCCAGATTGCCATACTCACCAAAACTGGAATTACTATCAGCAATATTTTTATAGTTATGCGGAACAGTAGAGAGTCGTAATTTCTCCAGGTGACTTTAATTATTTCTATAAGTTTATTAATTAGCTTTCCCATTGCTTTATAAATTCATAGTTTATTATTGGTTGATAAAGGAATGTAAATACTAGCGATCGTCCCCGTTTCTCTAGCAGACTTAATCGAAAATATGCCGTTGTGAGCATCTACAATTCGTTTGACGATCGCCAGTCCTAAGCCAGTTCCTCCAGATTTTGTAGAACAGAATGGTTGCGTTAGTTTCGGTAAAATATGAGATGGAATGATAGTACCGTCATTACGAATTTGGAGGCAAGCTTGTCTCAAATCTTTACTTAGTTCGACTTCACAGGTAACCGCTTCTCCGGGTGCGATCGCTTCACATCCATTCCGCACCAAGTTAATCAATACCTGCTTTAGTTTATCTTTATCTCCCATAATTGTAACTCCACTTGATGTCGGGATAAACTCTATTTTTCGTTCCACTGCTTCAGGCATTTCCCTCAGAACAGAGAGCATTTTTTGAATTAACGAATTTAGCTCTATTTCTTCTAATTGTAGGATTTGAGGTTTGGCATAATGTAAAATTTCGTTCAACAAATTTTGCAGCCGATAAGCTTCATCAATTGCTAAAGCAACTCTTTCTCTATCTGGCGCGGTAACAGACTTTTTCTTAAAATAATTTAAACCCATCATTATCGTAGTGACAGGGTTGCGGATTTCATGCACGATCGTCGCCGCAAATTCCCCGATTGCTGCCAATCTTTCCTGTTCGATTAATTTAGTTTGAGTGGCTCGCAGTTCCTCAGTGCGTTTCGCGACTTCCGCTTCTAAAACTTCATTAAATTGTCGCTGCTGCTGATAGAGATTGTAATCATTAATTGCCGTTGCCGCTCGTTCGGCAAATAACTCTGCCACCCGCATTTCTTCTTCTAAAAAATGACGAGATAACACACAGAAAGAGCAAATTGTTCCGATAACTTCCCCTTGGGATGTGCGAAGGGGAACTCCCAAATAGGAGGCGTATCCTTCTGGAGGTTGGCCATACTCTTGACAAGCTAAAGCATCTTCTACAGCTAGTGTTTGTCCGCTTCGCACTACAGTCTCGGTCAGCAATCCGTGTAATGAATAAATATGCTCTCCTTCCCCCATATCTAAGCTGCTTGCCATTACTTTTTCTTTGCCATCCTGACATAGCGTGACAACAGACCAGTCGAGTCCAAGTAGCTGACTTAAGCCGGAGGCAATCTCGTGCAGGTAGCGATCGAGTTCGCCAGCGCGATAGTTAAGAGAAGATAAAACTTCCAGAATCCGCTGGGCCTGCTGCCAAGCACGAGGACTGCCTAACGCGATGTCATCTCCTGAAGGTAGAGTCATAGTGAATGTTTGGGGGTACGAAAACTCGCACAGAGCGATCGTCTATTTATCTGTAGAGTTTCTTAGCTATTTATTACCCCTATTGAAAACTATTTCTCTCCTTTTTTAGCTTTTTTTTATAAATTACTGGCGAACTATGGCTGGGGCGTCGCCGTCGGACAAGATTTGTTCGCAAAATCGCACTGATAAATATAAGGTTCTTGCCAGCTTAATGGAATTTCTAACAAATCCCGCGCCCCTGTGATTGCCTGCCCTAAAAATAAAGCTAATGCAATCGAGTTTAACACTGTATGCACAATTCGCCAGCGATTTGTCTTGTCTCGGTAAATTTCCGGAACGATCGCTAAAGAAAAAATCATGAGTAGAGCAGCAATTATCCCATAATAGTAATGGGAAACAAACCATTCACTATCGCGCCGGAAAACTCCTTCTTGAAATCCTAAAATTACTAATCCCGCACCTGTTAGAGTTGCAAAAGTTCCTCGCCACAATTTATTACTAGCTCTTTGCAGGAAAAAAAGAGCAGCTATGGTTGCCACAAACATCAAAACGATAAAGCCAACTTGTAAAGGTTGTTCAATCCAAGTTTGCTTCGCCAATATATGTTTGATAAAAATTGAATAAGCTAGTGCAATTAAGGTAATTCCTACAACTGAAATTGCCAGATACCGACCTAACTTCAGATGTTCCTGTCCGGAGATAGGAGGAATTTTACTTTTACCCCCACTGGCATTTTGTAGTCGCCTTTGTCTGACTTGCCACGCTAAATTAATGACATTGCCAATCAGGGGATAGACAACGATCATGGCGATCGCCGGATGGATAAGAGCGATCGCATCCTTCAATTCCATACTAAACCTCGCAATAGTGAATGTGGATTTAAAAATGAATAGTAGGTAGTATGTACAAACCACTAATGGCTAATTTCCAACCACCTACTACCGATTAGAATTACTTCACTTCACTAGCCATAAATGCGTTAATTCGACCTTTTCTGACCGCAACGACGACATCGTAAGTAGCGCAGTAAGCGATCGTAACATCATTTGCTTTGTTGTAGAGATTAACTACCATACCCGCACCACCCGGTTGAACGGCAATTGGTTCTAGGTCGCCAAAGAAGAAACGGCGGAGTTGGTCGCCACTACCAAACTGGCCTTTATTTTTGATCAGCATATCAATTTTTTGTTGACTGCTCAGACCAGTAGCATCTTTCATTTCTTGCGCTGATGCTTCAAACAATGAAGGATTCAGATTTTTTAATGGGTAACCCGTAACGGTGACTAAACCAACGATCGTAATACTTGCAAGGATGGGAGCTAGTTTCATGGCTGATATCCTGGTGGTAAAAATGAACTACAGCAACTTAAAAATGCTTGAATACTTTCTGTTTAGGGTTGTCAGTTCGATTTATCGATCCAACTATCTGAAGCATAAACAGTCCATCTGAGGCGGATATGAAGTATGTCTGAAAGTTCGCTGAATCTTAGTTTAAGGATAAATTATTAAATTCTCAGCATTTTCTCAGCTAACTTTGTCATACTCAAAAACGAACAAATATCAATATTTTTTTGACAACCAAAACTATGAGCTTTATTAATAAAATTCCGGGACAAGCTTATTTGTGGATAGCAGTTATTTTGTTTGCTGCATCTAACTCAATTGTGCGTAAACTAGCTGAAGTCGGCGAGCAACATCTAGTAGCAGGCAGAAATCCCATTTCTCCTTGTAATGTTTTATTTGTTAGCAACATTTGTGCTTTACTTGTTTTGCTCGTCATCAACTATCGCCACTTAAAGTTAGACTTATTGAAGCAAATTTCCCGCCGAGAATGGCTAGCAACGATCGCAGTTGCTATTTTATCGGGAGCGCTGGCTCCCGGTTTTATCTTTCAAGCGCTAACTCTGACAAGAGTGACTAATGTCATTTTAATCGGAAGAATTGAGCCTCTGCTGATTTTGCTGTTATCAATTTGGTTGTTTAAAGAACGGCTCGATCGTTGGGAAATAGGAGGAGCTTTAATTTGCTTTATAGGCGCTATTCTCAGTTTTCAATTCCAAAGTATGGGGATGGGGAGTACAATTGGCTTTGGCAGGGGTGAGTTTTTAACTTTGATAGGAATATGTGCTGGAATGAGCGGAAATATTATCAGCAAAGCTTTCCTAACTCGCATTGCTCCGGAAATTCTTACTATTGTGCGTATGGGAATAGCCACAATAGCATTTTTTTGTCTCGCTATGTATCTTTATGGCAGCGAACATTTTGCCGAGGCATTTTCACCATTTCTATGGCAGTGGATGTTAGTTTACGGTGCCCTAATCGTAGCGATCGGTCAATTTTGTTGGTCTAAAGGATTAACAAATTCTAACTTATCTCAAGCTTCTTTAGCAAATTCTTTTAGTCCGATTGCGGGCGTTATCGCAGCTTACTTTATTTTGAATGAAAAACTGACTCTAGGCGACTCTATTGCCATTAGTGCGATCGTCTGCGGTTTACTTTTAAGTCAGATGGGAATTAGGCGGAGAACTTTAGTCGCCACCCGCATGACGCATTTAAATGCTGTCAGACAAGCCGAAACTGGGCTTGGTTTTAAGGGAGTTTAACACTCTCCAAAAATTCTTGTGGGGTAGGTATCCTGCCTGCCTTTCTTATCCTTTTCTGGAGAGGTCTATTAAATGCTTAGCACTTATCGATCGTTCCACTCCTTCGCCGCATCCGCCACAGCTTGTTCCACCGACTTCTCACCCAACATCGCCGCCTGCAAATTATCGTAAATTAACCGTTGCAGCACATTTACATTCTTCATCGTCGGCAGCAAAACTTCCGCCTGTTTCATTTGATTGGCGCTGACAACACGCGCCTTATCCGCAGACGTAGCATTAGGCGGAACAGTTTTGAAATAATTATCTTGCAGCGCCTTCACCGTCGAAGGCAAAGTATTAGCAGCTTTAGCAAAAGCCAACTGATTTTCATCATCAGTCACAAACAAAGCGAACTTCAGCGCCGCATCAGGTAGATCTGTATCGCGAGGAATCGTCAAATTCATTACCGCCACGCTTTTTTTACCAGTTTTTCCAGTAATTTGGGGTGCAGGAACAGAAACTTTGGCGATCGCAGGCGCATTTTTGGCGATCGTACTCAAAAATTGGGCACCCGATCGCAGCAAAGCCGTTTCCCCAGCTTGGTAAAGTTCGATCGCACGCCTGTGTCCTTGCGTCAAAGCTTCTTTCGGTAACAAACCATTTTTATATAAATCTACCCAATATTGAAACGCCGCCTTACCTTCCGGAGTATTAAACGCCGCCTTACCTTCTGCATCCACCAGCTGTACACCCATCTGCACAAAAGATTCCAGCACCTCCGCCGAATCTCCCGGTACAAACGTTACAAAAAACGCATACTTACCAGTCTTATCCTTCACCTGTTTAGCTAGATTTGCCAACTCTTCGTAAGTAATCGGCGGCTTGGTAATACCAGCTTGCTTAAACAAATCTTGATTGTAAATAGTAATATCTGTCGCCAAATACCAAGGAATACCAAAACTCTTCCCGTCGAACGTACTAGCCTTCCAAATATTCGGTAAATAAACTTGCCGTTCCTGAGTGGAAATCTTACTATCCAAATCCAGCCAAGCATTGCGAGCAGCCAACTGAGAAGCAAAATCTGGATTCAAGTTTACCACATCCGGAGCAGTCTTCGCCGAAACCGCCGTCAGAATTTTACTCTCCATCGCCGACCAAGGTACATCTACCCAACGCACCTTCACACCTGGATTTTTCGCCTCAAAACTAGCAATCAACTGATTGAAGTAATCTGTAAATTGAGGCTGCAACTGCATCGTCCAGAACTCAACCTCTTGGCGATCGCCAGTTGTAGTTTGCCTACTTACCACATTGCCACTGCTGCAACTAACTGCCCAGCTTAGCAACAACCCCAACAGCGCAAAAATTCCCCAACGTTTCCAAGTTTTATATCCGCGCATCGCCAGCTTGATTCCACTTTTCCTACAATTGACATCCTCCCCGCCCTACTGAGTTGAGGGCGGGGATTCCCTTCATCACTGAAGGGATTTCCTGGTTCTACGAGCAACCTTACCAGTCTGGGTTTCCCCATCCTCGCAGCGGATCATCTCATCCCCAGGCGTCACTTTCCGTCTGCCCGACGGTAGTTGTGCAAGACCTATTAACGCTTTTATCAAAATGTTTTTAGCAGCGTTAGTGTCACGGTCATCTAAGTAACCGCAGTGTGAGCATTTATGGGTACGAGTCGATAAAGCTTTCTTAACCTCATGCCCACAGTTCGAGCAATTTTGGGTAGTGTAATGAGGTGCAACAGCAATTACTGGCACATCAAACACTTTCCCAAAATACTCTAACCATTCTCTAAACAATGTCCATGCTGCATCACTTATGGATTTGGCTAGATGATGGTTTTTAACCATGTTCCGCACTTTTAGGTCTTCAATGGCTACCAAGTCGCTAGACTGGACAAGCGCCCTTGCAGTCTTAACCGCAAAGTCTTTACGCCGCCGTTGTACCTTGAGATGCACTCTACCTAACTTCTTAATGGCTTTGAGACGATTCTTGTCACCCTTAGCCCTACGAGAAACACGCGATGAAGCCCGTTTTAATGCCTTTTCAGATTTCCTTAAAAACCGAGGGTTCTCTACTTTATTGCCTTCTGAGTCAGTGTAGAAATGGTTTAAACCAACATCTATGCCCAGCATTTTGTTTGTGGCAACACGCGGCTCAATTCGTTCTTGGTCGATGGAAAACTGGACGTAATATCCATCAGCCCGACGAACTACACGAACTCGCTTTATTTGCTCTTTTTGATAAAAATGCAAATCACGACTACCCCACATTCTAAAGGTTCCAGCTTTAAAGCCATCCCTAAATGTAATGGTTAATCGATCGTCCGATAATACCCATCCATCAACCTTGTATTCAACAGATCCGTGGGTTTGATGTTTTTTGAACTTAGGAAAGCTTTTCTTGCCTGGAACTTGCTTTTTGCAATTATCAAAGAATCTAGCAATGGCACTCCACGCCCTTTCTGCACTAGCCTGACAAGCTTGAGCCGAGAGTTTCTTGCACCATTCAAATTGTTCTCTGAGTACCTTGCAATATTTGTTGAGGTCATACTTATTGACCCCTTTGTTATCCATCCAGTACCGAAGACAGGAATTCCGCACAAAACGAGCAGTACGAATCATCTCGTCTAAAATGGCGTACTGCTCGTTTGTTCCTCGTAATTTTGCCTCGAATACTAGCATGGTTTACTTAATTCCTATGCCATATATTTTAGCATAGGATACGGAGATTGTAAAAAGCAGGCATATTGAATACCTGCTTTTTACTTGGGGGAGTCCATGTATCCCCACCCTACTCCACTTCGTTCCGTTGAGGATGGGGTTCTATAGCTCCCCCAAACCCCCACAACTGATAGTTCGCAAATTGATTGTCACCAACAAATCGTATCAAATTCCCGTTTTTTTGGTATAATAGAAACTCCTCTAATCATACTTGTATCCAAATGCTTCGCCCTGCCTTTTGGAAAGGTTGTACATATAAGTTATCTGTGGGGGCGGGTGAAGCATTCAGATTGTTATATTTCCGTTGGCTGCGATCGACTGTCGCCCGAATGCGAAAGCCCCTACAGGATTTGGTTATTCAAGTATTTCGACTGTTCCTCTAGTTCCATCGATTCGCACTCGCTGTCCGTTTCGCAATAGACGAGTGGCATTGTGGATATCCATGACTGCGGGAATGTTATACTCGCGAGCAACGATCGCACCGTGCGATAAACGCCCACCCACTTCTGCTATCAATCCACCCGCACGCGCTAACAGGGGAGCCCAGCCAGAATCTGTGTATTCTACCACGAGGATGGTATTTTTGTCAACTTCGCCAAGGGCTTGCAAATTTCGCAACACTTTCACCCGACCCTCGACTTGTCCGGGACTGGCGGCTATTCCTTGCAGTTGTTGGCTGGGTTCGCTGACGCCAATTCTGAGCATAGCAGCTGGGGGTGCATTGCCGTACACCACTGGCGGTACTGTTTCCAATTGTCGGTCTTGTTCGAGTTGCGATCGCCTCTTTTGTACCAACTGCGCCAATTCCTCGGCGATTGTTCGATCTTCTTCAGCGATAAAGCGGCGAATTTCGGATAATTCCAGGAAAAAAATGTCACCAGCTTGCTTAAGCACACCTGCATCTAAGCAGATTTGTTCTAGCGCGATAAAGTTCCAGCGCAGTTCTGCCAGCAACTGGCTGTAAACTTCCGTCACCCTACCTTTGAGATCTAAACGACGCTGTAGAGAACTTTGTGTTTTGCGTTGCGATTTTTGAGTAGAAGAATGTTGTTGGGAATCGGAAGGAGGATTAAAAACAAACTGTGCAAACAATTCCCGAACTGGACTGGGGTCTTCTTTCCAAGTGGGAACGGCAATATCGGTGCCTACATCGCTGAGATAGCCGTATTTGTCTAAAAATTCGTCAAATTGTTTTAAAATTGAGTCACCATCCGGAATTTCCGCTAATCTGGCAAACAGGGTAGGCGCAAAATCTCGATCGCTTTCCACATTGTTTAATTGGGATTGGGATAGCAGATGACGAGCTGCATTCGCAAGTTCCCGGAGTCTTCGCAAACTCGCAACTTCCGGCGTCTGACCGGCATCCAATTCGGCATCTTTAACCTTTAGTATTGCCTGCCGCAATGCCAAACTCAAAGGTGCCAAAATACTGTAAAATGTAGCACGCTTGAGTAAATCGAGGATGAAGTCGATCGTTTCTAGGATTGCTTGCGGGGAGAAGTGAGGGAGAGTTGCCGGTCGTCCTATTTTTGGCCGACTTTGGCTCAATTCGGCTAAAGCAGGTGCAAAATATCGCCGATAATCTCGTTGAAAATCTTTTTCCAAACGCAATTCGCGACCCAACAGGCGGAGTAATCCCGGCACATTTTGCCAAGTGGAACGCCAAGGTGGTTTGCTAAATTTAGCACCTCTAGTTAAAAATTCCAAACTTTCGGCAGGTAATCCCATTCGGCGAAAAATTTGTCCTAACAAAGTAGCATTAAAATAAGCGCGAGAGTAATGCAAAGTTGCCGTTTCGTTGAAATCCAAACCACGCGCCCGTTTATCTAAAACTAAGGTAAAAATTTCTCCCCAAACGCCACAAGTGAGAGGACGGTTAATCGACCAAGTGAGGGGGCGAATCAATCCTGGAATCACTTCGGCGGCAATTTTGCGCGTCCAAATAGGAGATAAATTAGTAATGGGACGCGATTGCAAAATCCACAATATTTCGCCATCGTAACTCCACTCGATATCTTGCGGGATACCGTGATAGCGATTTTCCAATTCTCGCGCCAGAATAGCCACTTGTCGAATTAACTTTTGGGGAACATCTCCTTCGCCTTCCACAACTACTTCTGCGTTTTGAGTGGGAGAGGAGGGAAGTGGGAGATTTTCTCGCTCTTTGACAATAACGCGATATTGTTCTGGCGTGACTTTACCGGAAACTACTCGCGAAGCAGCTCCGGGTAAAGCTTCGATCGCCACCGCATCCCCATGTCCTAAAATAGGATCGCGGCTGAACGCAACTCCAGAAAACGCACCAGAAACTTGTTTTTGAATTACCACCGCCATACTCGCTTCTGGGAGATATCGCTGTTGGCGATAATCAACCGCACTCGGTAAATTGTAAGAAGCTTGACAGCGCAGAATTGCCTGTTGCAAAGCTTCTCGACTGGTAACATTTAATATAGTTTCATACTGTCCAGCCGCAGAAGCAAGTTCGGAATCTTCCCCAATCGCAGAAGAACGCACCACCAAAGGCGATGTGGGAGAAGGTTGCAAAGATTCTATCAAAGGTGCGGAGTCATCTCCCGGCGGTAATACCCATCCATCCGGCACCGAGTAGCCCCAGCGTTTTAATTGAGATAGAGTGGCAGCTTTTTGTCCGACTTTAGACGTATCGAGCTGTTGGTCGAGAGAAATCATAGCTTTGTCGCCGCGAAAAAAGCGAAACATTTTTTCAGAATCCGCCTGTCCTGCTTCTGGGCGCAGATCGAGATCGTCGGGTATCTTTTTATATATCCAGCCGATTAACATCGCCAAAGATATCGCGACAAAGATGCGATCGTACTCGTGGGGATGCAATAATGCCAACATCAGCGGAAACAGAATCAACACTGCTATCCTTCCCGCACTGCGTTCCCGCAAAATTGTAAAGCTGATTCCCCCAATCAAAAACACCAATCCCGCCACCCGGACATCGTGGAAAACAAAACCCCACACTACATTAGTTGTACCGGCACCTTTCCCCATCCAGTATCGCCCCATGACCAAAGCCACCAAAGCGATTAATTCCCACGTCGCCGATGGCGATATGACTGTTTCCGGGTGAAATAGTCCTCGCGTCAGCATTTCCCACACCGAGTCCCCTGGCTGAAAGAAAGCACGCGCCATCATTACAGCCGCGATACCTTTTCCCGCTTCCGACAGCACAGCTAGAATACCCGCCAGAGTCCCCCCGTGGTAAAATGCTGCTTGCACGCCGATATTGCCAGTGCCAATTTCTCGCAGCTTTCGCCGCTTCAGTGCGTAGACTATCCATCCTGTCAAAGGCAGTCCCCCCAACAGCGGACAGATAATCAAAATCAGCAGTACACCCCAAACTTGCGTCAGTGTCATGATGCAGTCGAGTTACAAATCATAAATTTATATATATTTTGGGTTTCGTTACCTCAACCCAACCTACAGTTTACTTAACTTTTGACTCCCCCACTCCCCCATTCCCCTATTTACAGCGGACGCATCACACTTTAGGCTGAATTATGAGCGATCGCCATTCATCTGTAACTCGTCATCGCTCAGCAGTCAGCCTCATAAATCGGCATAGCAAAAAATTCGATCGCCAATCGCCTTTTCACTTATAACCAATACCCAATATGCGATTTGATACTTACGAACCGGGAGACTTCTATGATGAACTCTTTATCGCCAAAGAGCAACCCCGCTCAGAGGCGACCCTTTTAATCGAAAGGATTAATTCTCTACCGCCAAAAGAACTCCAGCGCCGCCAGCAAGTCGCCCAGAAAGCCCTCTTCAAGCTGGGAGCGACTTTCAACGTCTACGGCGATAATCGGGGTACGGAACGCATCTTTCCTTTTGATGTCATTCCCCGCATTGTTTCGGCGGAAGAATGGGAGGTACTGGAAAAAGGACTCAAACAGCGTATCTACGCCCTGAATTGCTTTATTGCAGATATCTACGACGCTCAAAAAATTATCAAGGACGGCGTTATTCCTGCGGAATTAATTGCTTCCGCCAAAGGATTTTTGCAACCTTGCATCGGATTAAAACCACCCGGAGGAATTTGGTGTCATATCACCGGTACGGATTTAGTGCGAGAAAAAGACGGTCAGTGGTACGTTTTGGAAGATAATCTCCGCTGTCCTTCCGGTATCTCCTACGTTTTGGAGAATCGCCGGGTGATGAAGTCGTCCTTCCCCAAATTATTCGAGACAATGGCAATTCGACCCGTGGACGACTACCCCAGCCATTTGCTCGACACTCTGCTCAATCTAGCACCTACCAATTTAACAGACCCGACTGTAGTAGTTCTTACCCCTGGCATCTATAATTCTGCCTACTTCGAGCATTCTTTTCTCGCCCAGCAAATGGGTGTCGAACTGGTGGAAGGTAGAGATTTGGTAGTGGCGGATGGCTACCTGCAAATGCGTACCACCAAAGGATTGCAACGAGTTGATGCTATCTATCGTCGCATCGATGACGACTTTATCGACCCGCAGGTATTTCGCTCCGATTCGATGTTGGGCGTACCCGGTTTAACTGAAGTTTACCGCAATCGTCGGGTGGCGATCGCCAACGCCTTGGGAACGGGAGTCGCCGACGATAAAGTCATCTACGCCTACGTTCCCCAAATGATTCGCTACTACCTTGGCGAAGATGCCATTTTGCAAAACGTTCCCACTTACCTGTGCTGGGAAGAAAAGCAATTAAACTATGTTCTTGCCAATTTAGACAAACTCGTGGTAAAATGCGCCAACGAATCCGGTGGCTACGGTATGTTAGTTGGCCCCCACGCCACACCGGAAAAACGACAAGAATTTGCCCAATTAATTCAAGCCAATCCGCGCAATTATATTGCCCAACCTACCCTTTGCCTATCGCGAGTTCCCACAATACTAGACGATAGTTTTGAAGGATGTCATGTGGATTTGCGTCCTTACATTCTCTACGGCAAAGATATCTACGTACACCCAGGCGGTTTAACTCGTGTCGCCCTCAAAAAAGGTTCTTTAGTAGTAAATTCCTCCCAAGGTGGCGGTAGCAAAGATACGTGGGTACTCGCCAGCTAGGGGTTAGGGGTTAGGGGCTAGGGGCCTGGGGAAGAGAGGGGTTAGGGGTTAGGGGTTAGGGGCCTGGGGAAGAGAGGGGTTAGGGGTTAGGGGTTAGGAGTTAGGGGATAGGGGAAGAGAGAGGAAGGGATTAGGGGTTAGGAGTTAGGGGATAGGGGAACAAGTGGGTTAAATTTAGGTTTTGAGTTTAACTTCAGGTGTACTACTATGAGCGTAAGCAGCTATCGAGATCTTAAGGTTTGGCAAGTTGGGATGGAAATAGCAGACCAGATTTACCAGCTAACCGACAGCTTTCCAAAGCACGAGATATACGGTTTAAGCAGTCAAATGCAACGCGCAGCTGTATCGATTCCTTCTAACATTGCTGAAGGACACGCGAGAAACTCTACTAAGGAATTCTTGCATCACATCTCCATCGCACAAGGTTCGCTTGCCGAATTAGAAACTCAGCTAATCATAGCAACATGGCGGCCTTACATTGAAAACAAGGCCAATATTGAAACAATTTTTCAGAAGATGGAAGAATTGGGTAAAATGCTTGGCGGGCTAGAAAAGTCTTTGCAAAATAAACTAAAGAAGGAGAAGAAACCGAAAACAGAAGACTAACCCCTCTTCCCTTTCCCCGTTCCCCTCTTCCCTCTTCCCCTAGCCCCTAACCCCTAACCCCTAACCCCTCTCTTCCCCTAACCCCTAACCCCTAACCCCTAACCCCTCTCTTCCCCTAGCCCCTAACCCCTAGCCCCTAACCCCTAAAATGCTAAGTCGCGTCGCTGATTCAATCTACTGGCTAAATCGTTACGTCGAACGGGTAGAAAATATCGCCCGCTTTATCAATGCCAATTTCAATCTGATTCTCGATTCTCATGCGGGTGTCGCCCAACAATGGGAACCTGTGGTGCTGACTACAGGTGACTTATCGCTATTTCAAGAACGTTACGGAGAAGCTACTGCTGAAAATGTAATACAGTTTCTCACATTCGATCGCGATTATTCCAACTCTATTTTGTCCTGTTTGCAAGCAGCTAGAGAAAATGCTCGATCGATCCGCGAAATCATTTCCTCAGAAATGTGGGAACACATGAATAGTTTCTATTTTATGGTGAGAGATGCAGCGGAAAAACAAACACCTTTTGAAGCGCAAGAATTTTTTACCGAAGTCAAACTGTCAAGTCACCTATTTGCTGGTGTGATGGATGCCACGATGACTCATAATGAAGGGTGGCACTTCGGTCAAATGGGACGTTTTCTGGAACGGGCAGATAAAACGGCTCGAATTTTAGATGTGAAGTATTTTTTGCTGTTACCTTCGGTGAAAGATGTAGGCAGTACGCTAGATGAATTGCAGTGGATGACTTTATTGCGATCGGTTAGTGCTTATGAAATGTATCGCAAACGCCAACATCGCATTACCCCAACGAGTGTGGCGGAATTTTTAATTTTGGATCGGGAGTTTCCGCGATCGATCCGATTTTGCCTCATGCAAGCAGAACGCTCTCTCCATCAAATCACCGCTTCTCCCCCAAACACTTGGAGTAATCCCGCCGAACGTTCTTTAGGTCGATTGCGTTCGGAATTAGATTATTTGACCATTGAGGAAATTATTCAAACTGGATTGCATGAATGTTTGACTCACTTGCAGAAACAAATATACAATGTTGGCAACAATGTTTTTGAAACTTTCTTTGCCTTGAAACCAGTCAGTTAACTGCCGCTATATAGCTAGGGGCTAGGGCGTCGGGGATAGGGACTAGGGGTTAGGGGCTAGGGGTTAGGGGCTAGGGGCTAGGGGCTAGGGGAAGAAGGAATAAACGGTTTCAAGAATTAAGAATGGCTTAACCGCCTTGACTGTTGCTATATCAGGAATATCCTATGTCTGACGAACAGAAAAAAGCCATTGTCCTTCAATATTATGAAGAGTTCGACAATGGTAATTTAGATAAGATAGAGGATATGCTCGCTCCTCATTATGTCGCACACATACCCGGCTCTCCCGAACCGCTAAACCGCGAAACTTTTAAAGAATTTGGCCTGATGTTTCGCTCTGCTTTTCCGGATATTCGGCACAGTTTTGAAGATGTCATTGTCGATGACGATAAAGTTGTCACCCGTGGGAGTTTTGCTGGCACACATCAAGGAAAATTGCAAGGTTTGCCTCCCACAAATAAGCGAGTTACAGTGTCGTTCATCCACGTAGATCGCATTGAAAATGACAAAATCGCGGAACACTGGGGAGAAGCCGATTTAATGGGTATGTTGCGGCAACTTGGTGCAATTCCTGTCCCAATGCCGCTTGTTTGGCAGGGATTGAAAATTGGTGCGATCGTCTTTACAGTTTTATGTATCATCGGTTTATTAATTTACAGATATTAACTGTCTGACTTAGTTATTGCAACCGCTTTAACTCGTCTGGTGTAAATGGATTTTTACCCGAATCTAGAGCCTCTATCCAAGTTTTTCTTTGTGCTTTTTTTTCCTCATCATTACTGTATTCAATAAATGCTTGAAAATCTTCTATTGCTCCCTTTGTATCTCCATTTAAAGCTCTTGCTAATCCTCGACTATCTCGAATATTGCCATCATTAGGGGCAAGTTTTACGGCATTTTCACCAGCAGTTAGAGCATCTTTAGCATATCCGTATATGCTGCCATACCAGCACAATTCATTCAAGTCACGTGCGGAAATATCAACTTCGAGATCGAGTTTAATAAGTTCTTGATAGGTTTGAATTGCTTTGATAATTTCCTTGTCTTTCAGAAAATATCCTACTAACTTATTTTTAATCTCTGCCTCTAGAGGGTTTATTTTTAAAGTGCGATCGAGTTTCATCGCTCTGCTAACCAGTACATTTACCCTTTGAAAATCTTCTATAGAAATATAATAACGACCTTGCTCCAACCAATAAGAAGCTACTGGCTTATAAATATCTTCTTCCGAACTAAATTGCAAATTAGCATCGAGTTTACTAGCTTCTAGGAATAAAGCCAATGATTCACTAACCGAGCCATTTTTAGCTAATTCTTGTGCTTGTGTGAAAAGAAGTAAAGGAGTTGATTGCAAGACCTCTCGATCCTGACAAATGGATAATTCTTGTTTAATTTCCGGGTGAGTAATGAAATAATCTTTTAGCCAATGACAGCCAAGAGCAACTAAATCATCTATATCTATGTTGAGATGCCACAACTTCACTGTTTTGTCCACACTCGCAGAAGCAATCCATTCTCCGTCCTGGCTAAAACTGACTCCATATACTGTATCGCTGTGACCATTAAAAGTTTTCCAAAGAGTACCATCTCGTTTCCACAACTTCACTGTTTTGTCCCTACTCCCAGAAGCAATCAATTCTCCATTCGGGCTAAAACTGACTCCATATACTCTCTCGGTATGACCATTAAGAGTTTTCCAAAGCGTGCCATCCCGTTGCCACAATTTCACTGTTTTATCCCAACTCCCAGAAGCAATCAATTCTCCGTCCGGGCTAAAACTAACTCCTGTTACTGCATTGCTATGACCATTAAGAGTTTTCCAAAGCGTGCCATCCCGTTTCCATAACTTTACTGTTTTGTCTGCACTCCCAGAAGCAATCAATTCTCCATCGGGGCTAAAACTGACTGCCCATACCTCACTGCTATGACCACTGAGAGTTTTTACTAGAGTGCCATCCCGTTTCCACAACTTCGCTGTTTTGTCCACACTCCCAGAAGCAATCAATTCTCCGTCTGGGCTAAAACTGACTCCTATTACTCCATCACTATGACCATTGAAAGTTTTCCAAAGTGTGCCATCTCGTTTCCACAACTTTACTGTTTTGTCCACACTCCCAGAAGCAATCAATTCTCCGTCCGGGCTAAAACTAACTCCTCCTACCCCACCACTATGACCGTTGAGAGTTGTTACCAGAGTGCCACCCCGTTTCCACAACTTTACTGTTTTGTCCAAACTCCCAGAAGCAATCAATTCTTCATTCCGGCTAAAACTGACTGCCCATACCTCATTGCTATGACCATTGAGAGTTGTTACTAGAATGCCATCCCGTTTCCACAACTTTACTGTTTTGTCTCTACTCCCAGAAGCAATCCATTCTCCATTGGGGCTAAAACTAACTCCCATTACCCCATCGGTATGGCCATCAAGAGTTTTCCAAAGCGTGCCATCCCGTTTCCATAACTTTACTGTTTTGTCTCGACTCCCAGAAGCAATCCATTCTCCATCGGGGCTAAAACTAACTCCCATTACCCCATCGGTATGGCCATCAAGAGTTTTCCAAAGCGTGCCATCCCGTTTCCATAACTTTACTGTTTTGTCCCAACTCCCAGAAGCAATTAATTCTCCATCGGGGCTAAAACTGACTGCCTCTATTCCATCGCTATGACCATTAAGAGTTGTGACCGGAGTGCCATCGCGTTTCCACAACTTCACTGTTTTGTCCCAACTCCCAGAAGCAATTAATTCTCCATCGGGGCTAAAACTGACTCCATATACCTCATCGCTATGACCATTGAGAGTTTTCCAAAGCGTGCCATCCCGTTTCCATAACTTCACCGTTTTGTCCCAACTCGCGGAAGCAATCAATTCTCCATCCGGGCTAAAACTAACTCCAATTACCCGATCGCTATGACCGTTGAGCGTGTTATATTCTTGAATCTGATGTATAGCTCGATCGAGAACAGTAAAAACTAACCCTTGTATACTATCTCGATCCCACAGTGAGCGATTTATTTTTTTCAGGTTTTGTGCTGCTTTCAAGCTTTCAATTAATGACTGAAATGGTTGTCTTTGAAGAAATCTTTCTTGGGCGGCGGCAACCGCTAACCGCACATCCGCTACAGCTAGTGCTAATTCCGCTTTTTGGTGCGCTTCCGCTAAAATTTGATTGGCTTTTCTCTGTGCTTCTAACTCTCTTTCTGTTTCCTGATATTCTAATCTATGGCTAGCTTCTAAAAATCGATAATCTTCAGAAGATAAATTTTTGTTATTTGCCCAATTTAAAGCATCTCGTAACGCTTGTCCTCTTAATAATCGCGACTCATCTTGATGATGAGAAGCTACCCAAGCATTAAATGATTCGGCATAAGGTCGTAATTTGGCTAATTCTTGCTCTAACCAATGACCATTAAAAACAGCCGCATATATGCGATTGTAAACTTTTAATCTATTATCTTGTTTAACTACTAATCCCGACAAGCGTAATTCCGCTTCGTCTTGATTTCGTTCGGCTTGTAAATTTTGCTGTAAAATTCGTTGGTATAATCCCAGCAATCTACTGGCTTTATGTTGATTAATTAATAGTCTATCTCGAATCGTTCTTAAATGTTCCGGTTCATCATTTGATTCCCAGTTTTCCACGATTCGTTTCTGCACTAAACGCGCTAACCACTCATTCTCTTCTCCTGCAGGAATCGGTTCTTCGCATTTCAAAATAAGAGAACAAAGTTTCTGAGTCAAAAATGGTTGTCCGCCAGTCCAATCTAAAATACTTTGGATTAAAATTTGAGGATTACTCGATTTTTCTGCTAATCCTACTGCTAGTGGTTGTACCTCATTTAACTTAAATCCAGTTAATTCTATTGCTCTACCAATATTAAACGGCGTTCTGCGTTTATCGCCAATTAAATCGGAAGGTGTTGCCACACCAATTAAAGCAAAAGTTAACCGTTGATATTTTAGTCTATCTGCCCTCCGATTGTAACAATCTCTAATGAAAGCAAAAAAGTCATCAAGTTTAAAAGGTAAAGCCAGAACGCTATCGATTTCATCGACAAAAATTACGATTCCATCGGGAATCAATTTTAATAATACTGTCGCTATAAATTTACTAAATTTCTGAACATCAGACAGCTTATTATTATCTTCCCACCAACTATCTAAATCGAATTCATCATACAAATCTAAACTGCCCACAATGCTATCCATCATGCTAAAATACCATTCTTCGGGAGTGATATTTGTGGTGCCGATCGCAGTAATGTCAATGGCAACACAGTTAACTCCCTCTGCTTTTAAGCGTTGCATAACACGCACTTTTAGGGAAGATTTCCCCATTTGGCGGGAATTTAAAACATAGCAAAATTCTCCGGCTTTTAATCCTTGGTACAAGTCTTCATCGGCTTGGCGAGTGACGTAACTAGGTGCATCAATTGGTAAGCTACCGCCAATTTGGTAGTGATAGTTAGCCATAACTAATTAAGGTTGGATTTGATAGAGAGATATGCCGTAAGGAACTCCTTTTAATTGCCGTTCTCCCAAAGCTTCTACATTTAAATTGAGATGATCCTTGACAGCATCATAAACGATTTGAGAAATGCAAATTTTGCCTGGTGCGGCTTGGCTTTGCAATCTGGCAGCTATATTTACTCCCGCACCCAAAACATCTCCTCCAGTTAAAAACACATCTCCTAAATGAATCCCAATCCGATGGACTAAAACTCGTCCTGAAGGTAAAGTTGCCGCTTCAGTTGCGATCGCTTTTTGAATTTGAATGGTACAACTAACTGCTTTAACTGCACTCGAAAAATACATCAGCAAGCCATCACCTAAGTTTTTTAATACCTGTCCTTGGTAATGCTCGCAGATTTCCTTCATCAAACGAAAATCTCGTTTAAGTAATTCGCGCATAACTGTTTGGTTAGCCATCATTAGCTGTGTAGAATTAACTACATCAGTAAAAACAATCGCTGCTAATGTGGTATCATCAGCATCAGATATTATTGTTTTAGTATCTAAGCGATCGCGCAAATAAAAGCGATATAAATCGCATAAAGGAATCACTTCATTGCCAACAAATTTAACTAAACCCATACTCCGTAACTTAAATGCTTCAGTTGCAGCGATTTTCACGGGATTATCAGCAGCTACTACCTTTTTCGCCGCTTCTAATAATGCTTCATCTTCCAAGAGTTTACTTAAATGGTGGCGCAGGTGATCGTAAAAAAATCCTTCTTCGGTAGGAGCAATTTGTAATAGATGTTCTAAATCAATTTCTTGTTTAGCTAAACGATACAGTGCTACCCTGACTAAATAGGGATGACCCCCAAACATTGCCATGAACAAATCGATTTGTTCGGAAGTTAATTCTAAGCCATGCTTTTGGACTAAATCTATTACCTGTTCTTTCCCTAGCTCTGGGAGTTCGATCGGTAAACCCACATTAAAAGGAGATTGATTAATGTTTAAAGGAATGTAAACTTCTTTGGAATGGGAAATTACTAGATGTAACTTCTGCCATTTCGGTTCATTCTTTCCCTTTTCGTGCCACGCTCTGATTAATCCAAAAAAATCAACGGCAATTTCAGGATATTGGAATATCCGATCTACTTCATCCAATCCCAATACGAGAGGAGTATCTATTTGCGCTAACAAATGACGTTGCACGTAATTGGTACAGCAAGTTTGACTACCTCTCGGCCCTTTCCAATAGCGATCGATTTCGTCATCTAACTCTAAAGCATCAGTAACATTGGCACAAAACCACTGTAAAAACCGATCCAAATCCGTTAGGAAATTTCGCTCTACTAACTGAAAATTAATATTAACAGTCTCATAACCTTGTTGCTCGCTTTTTGCTAGAATCCGACTCATCAGGGAGCTTTTACCCATTTTTCGAGGAGCTTTTATCCTAATGAGAGCAGTCGGTTTGATGATGGTTTGATAACAATCAGCTTCGATAGGTGGGCGTTCTACATACCAAGGGGAATTGAGAGGGACTTGACCTTCGGGTTGTTCCAGGGGATATAGGGGAGCGTTCATGGTTGTGAACTATCTCTTCTAATTGCACCTATAATGGCCTTAACTTTGCTTTATTGATTTAAAATGTACATATATCTTTACAAAATATATGTCCAGCAAAGTACCAGTTAGTTAAACTGACTTAGTTAAAAACCTCAAACCTGAAATCGGGATGCACTATCAAATCCTTCACACCATCACCTACACCTACGATCGATCGGTTGTTCTGCGACCGCACGTTTTAAGGTTGCGATCGCGCTGCGATGGCACTCAGAAACTGCATTCCTTCTCTCTACAAATTGACCCAGAACCAATTGGTATTTCTCACATTACCGATTTAGATGGTAACGCCATCTTGCAAGCTTGGTTTGGTGGCAGCACTGATTATCTCAAAATCGAGGTAAGCTCAGAAGTTGAAACTTATCGCACAAATCCTTTTGTTTATCTACTAGAACCTTGGGCTTTAAGTTTGCCGATCGACTACCCGGCTTCAATGCTATCCCAACTTCAGCCATATTTACAACCGCAATATCAAATAAATGCAGACCCTGCCGTCATCCAATTAGCTCAAGAGATTGCCTTTGCTGCGGATTATCAAATCGGTACTTTCTTGATGCAGCTAAATCAACAGATCTACGAGAATTGCCAATATCTGAGGAGAGAAACCGGCGAACCCTTTCCCGGTGGCGTCACTTGGAAGCAAAAATCGGGTTCCTGTCGCGATTTGGCAGTTTTATTTATGGAAGTTTGTCGCGCCGTAGGTTTAGCTGCTAGATTTGTCAGCGGTTATCAGGAAGGAGATCCAGACCAAAAAGAACGAGATCTTCATGCTTGGGCAGAAGTATATTTGCCAGGAGCGGGTTGGCGAGGTTACGATCCCAGTCAGGGATTAGCTGTAGCCGATCGCAATATCGCTTTAGCCGCCAGCGCATTACCCGCATACGCTGCCCCCATTACGGGAGGTTGGCATGGTACAGGAGTGCGATCGCAAATGAAAACTCACTTATCCCTAATAGTTGATGACTAACTTGCACAGGACTTACGCACGCTGGGGCTAGAAACCGGGTTTCTTCGTCGATCGTTCACGGTGAAACCTACCATTTTTCGTAGAAACCCGGTTTCTTTGCGTAAGTCCTATTGCACAAACTTATCAAAGGTTTGTTCGTCCAAGAATATCAAAACTGTTAACAATAGAGAATTAAAGAATCTTCTTACGAGATAGAGCAACTAATGAAAGTCAGTGAGAACGTTCTTAATTCTTGAAACCGTTTATTCCTTCTTCCCCGACGCCCTAGCCCCTAACCCCTAGCCCCTAGCCCCTAGCCCCTAGCCCCTAACCCCTAGCC
>NZ_JACJPW010000084.1 GCF_014696265.1 Aerosakkonema funiforme FACHB-1375
AACGCATTAGAAGCTGTTAAAGCTACCAAGTTTAAACGCACTCCCAGAAAGAAACCTACATCAGGATTGAGATACGACAAGCGAACTATGACGCTAAGAGGTAAGCATATTAAAAAGACAAATCGGTACAAGTCTAGGTTCCGCTGTAAAAATTGCGGACACAAAACTCATGCCGATTTGAATGCTGCTAGGAATATTCGCGATGATTATTTTCTCTCCTCTACCCAAAAGACGGAGGAGCAGGGTTCGGTCAATAACCCGGATGTTTCAACCAGTTTCTCTGGTTAGTTACAAGCCCCATCCCAAGAGTGGGTGGGGCGGTTGACGCTTCAGAGTCTTCACGATTTTTTAGTTTCAAAGCAATTTATAGGGCAAAGTTACTCTTATCTTTGGCAAGCACACTTAGTAGAGATGGACTTAGTATCGGACTTGGTAATAGCGCTGGCATACTATTCAATTGCGGCCATGTCCATCTATTTCGTCTGGCACCGCCGGGATGTCCCCTACTCATGGATGTTCGGATTAGAAATCTTCAGAAAAGAATCTCAAAGGCAGGCAGGATGCCTACCCCACAAGAATTTTTGGAGATGTCTATTGTTTGGAGGCTTGATTATCTGTGACGGTACGACGCACATAATGGATGTGTGGATGCTGTGGCATCCTATCTATTGGCTCTCCCTGAGCATAAAAGCTATAACAGCGATCGTTTCTACCTGGATAGCGATCGAATTGATGTCATTGTTGAATAAAGCGCCAGCATTACCCAGATCTGCACAAGTAGAGACAACAAATCCCCAACTGGAGAAAAAGCCTCTCGATCGCCAGGGGGTTGAAGAAAGCAACACCGAATTAGCGACTGCCCTTGAGCGGTTGGAGCAAGAAATTGTCAGCCGCAGGGAAATAGAGAAGTTCCTCTGGCAAAGCGAAGCTTGCAATCAAGCTTTGCTAAGAGCCATACCGGACTTGATGTTTCGCGTCGCCAAAGATGGTACTTATTTAGATTGCCCGGACACAAGAAGCTTCGAGCCATTGATACCTCGCAGCGAGTTGCGAGGTAAAAAAGTTGATGAGGTGCTGCCTCCAGATGTAGCGCAACAGGCAATGCACTCTATAGAACAAGCGTTATCAACGAGCAAGCTGCAAATTTTTGAGTATCGCTTGGCAATTAACGACCGACAACAAGATTTTGAGGCGCGGATCGCGGTAAGCGGTGCGGAGGAAGTGTTGGTTTTGGTGCGAGATATTACCGATCGCAAGCAAACAGAAGCAGCACTGCGAGAAAGTGAAGAACGCTTCCGCAAAATTTTTGAGGAAGGGCCGCTGGGTATGGCTATCTCGAACTCTAATTATCGCTTTCTGAAAGTGAATGCACAGTTTTGTCAAATAGTTGGCTACACTCAGGAGGAATTAACCGCGCTTTCCTATTTCGATATTACTTATCCAGACGATCTTCAGAAAAATATAGAAGTTGTGCAGCAACTGAATAGCGGAAAAATAGCTTTTTTCAGCGTTGAAAAAAGATATGTGAAGAAAGACGGACAGCTTGTCTGGGTGGATTTAACAGTATCTCTGATTCGAGATAGGGATGGAAATTTTCTGCATTATCTGGGAATGGTGCAAGATATCACCGATCGCAAGCTGGCAGAACAAGCGCTACGACAAAGTGAAGAACGATTCCGCACATCGGTTGAGAATATGTTGGACGGTTTTGGTATTTATACTGCTGTTCGCAACGAACAAGGAGAAATTACAGACTTTGTAGTAGAGTATGTCAACGCTGCCGCTTGTGCAAGTAACGGCATAACGAAGGAGGAACAAATTGGCAAGCTGCTTTGTGAAATGTTCCCCGCGCATCGAACAATAGGGCTGTTTGCGGAATACTGCCAAGTTGTGGAAACGGGGAAACCATTAGTCAAAGAATCGCTATATTACGAAGATGCGTTTGCCGATCGACAGTATAAGGGAGCTTTTGATATTCGTGTGGTTAAACTCAGCGATGGTTTTGCGGCTTGTTGGCGCGATATCACCGAACGCAAGCAAGCTGAGCTATTGCTATACAGCCACGAACAACAGTTCAAGGCGTTGGTGGAAAATGCGCCGGATATTATTACTAGATTCGATCGACAATTGCGGCACGTCTATATCAACCCCGTGATAGAACGAGCGGCTGGAGTTTCAGCCAAAACATTTATCGGCAAAACTCATAAAGATTTGGGAATGCCTCCAGAATTAGTCGAGCGATGGCAACAAACCCTACATTGGGTTTTTGAGACGGGTGAGGAGACGATTGACGAATTCGAGTATTCGACACCTTCAGGATCGAGATGGTTTCAATCGCGAATTGTACCGGAATTAATAGTTGATGGTAAAGTTGAATTTGTGCTGGCGATCGCTCGCGATATCACTCTTGCTAAGCAGACAGAGGCAGAAATCAAAGCGAGCGCTCAGCGATTGCTCACGGTGATCGAAACGGTTGGCGAAGGAATCACTCTTAGCGATCGATCCGGGGGATTTGAAATTTTCAATTCCAAAATGGAGGAAATCACAGGTTATACCCAGGCAGAAGCCAACTGTTGCGGCGATTTTTTGGCTGTGTTATATCCCGATCCCTCAGACTACCAGAAGGCGCAAGCTAACCTAGCCGCACTTACCGAACAGGGGGAAGTTCGCAACTTGGAAACCACGATTCAAACCAAAGCGGCAACGCAAAAGACGCTGCTGGTATCTACCACGCTTGTGCAACATCAGCATCAAGTTCTTTTCTTGAGCGTGTATCGCGACATCACAAAACGCAAACAATCAGAGCAAGCGCTGCGAGAGAGCGAAGAGCGATTCCGCCAGTTAGCGGAAAATATAAATCAGATTTTTTGGATGATTTCGCCAAATACACACGAGTTACTTTATGTCAGTCCTGCCTACGAAAAAATTTGGGGTCGCACTCTAGAGAGTTTGTACGAGCGACCGGAATCTTGGTTAGAGATCGTTAGCTCTGAAGATGGGGAGCGCGTAGAAAGCGCCGTTAAGAATAGAATGGTAGCATATCCTTATCTTAACGAAGAGTTTCGCATTGTGCGATCGGATGGGGAGATTCGCTGGATATGGGCTCGTACCTTTCCGATCCGCAACGAAGAAGGAGAAATTTACCGCATTGCCGGAATCGCAGAAGATATCACCGAACGCAAGCGGGCCGAAACAGAAATTTTTTATGCTCTAGCGAAGGAAAAAGAACTCAACGAATTGAAATCCCGCTTTGTTTCTATGACTTCTCATGAATTCCGCACGCCATTAACTACCATCCAATCTGCTGCCGAATTGCTGGAATACTACGGTCATAAATGGACTGAAGAGGAACGACTAGAACAACTGCATTTTATCCAAAGTGCTGTTAAACAAATGACCAATTTATTAAATGATGTTTTAGTTATCGGTAGAGCAGAAGCAGGAGGACTGAACTTTAACCCAGCACCCCTTGACTTAACAAATTTTTGCCGGAATTTGATCGCAGAAATGCAGCTAAGCTATCCTCCCGATCGAAAAATTTTATTTGTGAACAATTACCCAGAGTTTGCCAAGGAAAAGAATACTGATTTGCCCTTATTTGATGAAAACTTGTTGCGGCAAATTCTGGCAAATTTACTTTCTAATGCTATTAAATATTCGCCGCAAGGCAGCCGGATTAAATTTACCCTTAGCTGCGAAAATGGTGAAGCGGTCTTTGAGATTCAAGATCGAGGGATTGGTATTCCGATGGAAGATCGGCCTCGTCTGTTTGAGTTTTTCTATCGAGCTAGCAACGCAGGCAGTGTAGCTGGAACTGGTTTGGGTCTGGCCATTGTAAAAAAATGTGTAGATTTACACGGAGGCCAGATCGCAGTGTATAGTCAACAGGGAGTCGGTACGACATTTAAAGTATATCTGCCTATTCATATCTGACTCGCAGAAAAAAGAGGGAGCAGAAAACAAAAAAATCGTAAATAATGTATGTTGTGATACAAAAAATAAATTTTACTTTTATTTAAGCTTTAAATTTATTAGCAGGAATATATTCTCAATAAACTAATAAGGTAAGGAGTGAATGCAGCTAAACTTAGGAAAATAAAAATGAAAAAGATTCTCGTAATAGAAGACGATCTGCCAGTAAGATCTAACCTGGTCAAACTTCTTGGCGCTGAAGGTTTTGAGGTGATTGGCGCAGACAATGGCATATTGGGAGTGCAGTTAGCACAGACGCATATGCCAGACTTGATTGTATGCGACGTAATGATGTCTAAGCTGGATGGCTACGGCGTACTGACTTTGCTGCGCCAAAACCGCAACACGGCAAAGATTCCGTTCATTTTTCTCAGTGCTAAAGCCGATCGCACGGAGGTACGCCAAGGTATGAATTTGGGAGCGGATGATTATGTAACGAAGCCGTTTACGAGATCGGAATTGTTGGGTGCGATCGCAGCTAGATTGCAAAGGCAGGCAGATATAATATATAACTCTACCGCAGCACAACCGCTGATAGAAGAAGGATTTAATGAGTTAAAAAATAACTTGCATATCGCCTTGGCAAGAGGGGAATTTCAGGCATACTATCAACCCCAGATAGAGCTGCAAACCGGACGCATAATGGGCGCAGAAGTATTGTTACGTTGGCACCATCCAGAAAGGGGGTTTGTTTCTCCTAGAGAATTTATACCCCTAGCAGAAGAAACAGGCTCGATCGTACCTATTGGAGAATGGATTTTAAGCACAGCTTGCAAACAAGCCAGATTGTGGCAGAGCAAACAAAAAGAATGCACCTGCTTTCCGCCTTTCAGGGTAGCTGTCAACCTATCAGCTCGTCAATTTCATCAAGCCAATCTTAGGGACAGAATTGTCCAAATACTAGCAGAAACAGGTCTAGAACCCAGTTATCTGGAATTAGAACTGACAGAAAGTACAATTGTGCAAGATCCACAAGCGGCGATTCAAACATTAAATAGTTTGAAAGAGCTAGGAGTTCAGATATCGATCGATGATTTTGGTACTGGTTATTCTTCATTAAGCTATTTGAAAATATTTCCTCTGGACACGCTCAAAATCGACCAAATATTTGTCCGCAACATTACTAACGATTCTAAAAACGCAGCAATTACTAAAGCAATAATTCAAATGGCTCACAGCTTGAATTTCAAGGCGCTCGCGGAAGGTGTGGAAACAGAAGCAGAGCTAACTTTCCTGTATGAAAATAGGTGCGATGCAGTGCAAGGCTATCTATTCAGTCCACCAGTGTCGGCTGAAAAGTTAGAGGAGTTACTAATTGCCAATAAGCAGCTGTTTCCTCATCCCCAAATACCTCCTTCCCAAAAAGTAGAAAATAATCATTTACTTGGAACTTGTCGATCGGGTGGAATAGGGAATTAGCAATTATAAATAGTAAACTTAATTTTTGGCTTACATTTGAAATATCAAATTTTTAATTGAAAATTTATCCATGTTAAACAAAGTAAAATATATTGCGCTTGTGGCTTTAGTTTTGCAACTTTCTGCCTGCGCTTATCCCCATGTTACCGCTCAATCTCCTCAAAGCCAAACTGTCAATGCTGGCGGCAATCTTTTTGTTAAAGATGAATTGTATTTTGGCTTGTCAAAACCGGGAGGAACAGTTACAGAGATTGAATGGCAGTCGTTTTTGAGTCGGGTAATTACACCCCGTTTTCCGGAAGGATTAACTGTGGTGGATGCCTACGGACAGTACCTCAATAAAAAAAATCAATTGAGTAAAGAGAAGACTAAGTTAGTAATTTTGATTTACGAAGAGAGTCAGGTAAAAAATCGGTCGATCGAAGAGATTATTGCTAAGTACAAGCAGGAATTCCAGCAAGAATCCGTGCTGCGAGTGACTGGTTCGGTCAAAGCATTTTTCTGATAATGTACGGTCAGTTAAAATTATACCTGACAAGACGATCGCATAGTCTATTTTTAACTAAATCTTAACCTTGGCGACCCCGATCGACGGCGATGATTTGGACAGGATATTTTGTATTATTCTTTACCTAAGAGGGCATTATGGAACTGGCGTTAGGGGTAAAGTTGCTAGTTGAAGGTCGATCGGCGATCGCACAAATATTTACCGCGCTCCATGTTACATAAAATTGCAATACTTTACAAATGCGACAGCTGGGGGGAGCCGAAAGGGCTCTGTTGCAAACACTGGTAAGATTCTACAATGAGTGTCACGTCTTTGTTTGATTCAGGAGATTAACAATGCCAGCAGCGGTCGGTATGGTTGAAGTCAAAGGTCTTCCTCCCGCTTTAGCAGTGGCAGACGCGATGGTAAAAGCTGCCCGCGTGACACTGGTCTATGTAGAAAAGGTTAGTAGCGCTCGCTACACAGTTATAGTGCGCGGGGATGTTTCCGAGGTGCAAACTTCTGTTTCTGCTGGTGTGGATTCGGTAGCGCGAGTCAATACCGAAGAGAAGCTACTGCTTTCTTATCATGTGATTGCTCGTCCCCACGAAAATGTGGAGACTGTTTTGCCAATACATTATAGAAGCGCGGTAGAACAGTTTCGATTTTGATGCTGGTAGTTTGGATGGGGGCTAAGCATTGGGAGAACGATCGATCGCCTGAAACTGACTTTCCCTCTCTTGTTGGCGAAAAAAGCAAGTGGTTTTGGTGAGTGAGAATTTTCGATCGCGCCAGTACTTCTCTCATCAATCAACTTTTGCGATCCCCTTAAGTACGGTTACGGCAACTTGCAAGTTTAATCTTATCTATCTGGTATATCATCTGATGTACCAGATTTTCTGTACACTAGGATACATTGGTAAAATTTTTGTTTGGAAGCGATCGCTTTTTTCCCCGATGAAAAACTTTTGCAGGTTAGGTTTGCTTCCCACAATATCCCTTGCGGTTGCATCTGATTCATTCGTTCTGCTGGGGGGTAGGGGAGTAGGGAAGAAAGATGAATAATTTCGATCTAAACTGATTAGAGATGGCTTCAATTAAGAGCATAGTTTGCTTTCACAAATTTTTTACATTTATTTTGCATTCTAAGAACAAAAGTAAATTCAGTGAATTTACGTACTGCAACAAAAATGTAATTAATGATGCAGATTAGTTCAAGTTTTATAAATTTTTAACAAGATATGTTGTGCAGATTAGATTTTTTTGTAATTCGAGAGTAAAAATAAAGTTTTAGTAAAATATCGTTAAAATATACTTGAGAAAGAAGACTAAATGGTATTGAGAACAGATAATTATAAAAAAACGTCGCTAAAATATAGAAGCAAAGGAAAGGGAAGATGGCATCCAAGGCAAAAATTAAAAAATACTCAAACTATTTAGCGCCGGATTCGGTCGATATCTATGTACCTGCGCGTTGTGTTGCCGAGGATAGAGAGATGCGTCAAATGCGAATGGAACTGGAGAAGCTGAAACGGGAGTTAAAAGCCAGCGAAGACCGCTTTCACAATGCGATCGCCAAAAGTGCGGATGGGATAGTTATAGTCAACCAACGAGGAATAGTTTGTTTCGTCAATCCCTGCGCGGAGTCTCTGTTTAACTCAAATGAGGATGAACTTTTAGGTAAAGAATTTTTTGGTTGTCTTGTAGTTGAAGGGACAGCCTGCGAGATGGATACAGAAATTATTCCTAAATTTGGAGAAACAACCACATCTGGGATATGTGTAGTGCAAACCCAAGTTGAACTGATCGGGAAGAACCAAGAAAAACTGCTGGCGGAAATGCGCGTGGTGGAAACGGAATGGGAAGGGGAAGTTGCTTATCTCGTTTCGCTGCGGGACATTACCGATCGCAGACGCACAGAAGAGATGTTACGGTTGTACAGTCGGGCAATGGAAGCTGCCAGTACCGGCATTGTAATTGTGGATGCAACTAAACCAGACAATGCGATCGTTCATTGCAATCCTGCCTTTGAAAGAATTACAGGCTATGGGCGGGAGGAAGTGCTGGGGCGCAATTGCCGATTCTTGCAAGGCGCTGACACTCAAGAAGCTGTTGTGGATAAATTACGCAACGCTTTGCGTACCCAAACTTCCTGCCGGGTTGTAGTTAAAAATTATCGTAAAGATGGAAAGCCTTTTTGGAACGATCTATCAATTTCTCCAGTGCGCGATCGCAATGGAAAATTGACCCATTACATCGGCGTCCAAAACGACATCACCGAACGTATAGAAGTAGAAGAAGCGCTGGCAAACAGCGAAAAGTTATATCGCACCCTTGCTAGTAATTTCCCGAACGGTGCGGTGTTTTTGTTTGACAGAGACTTGCGCTATACCTTGGCGGAAGGAACAGATTTAGAAGCAGTTGGTCTCTCCAAAGAATTATTGGAAGGAAAAACAATTCGGTCAGTGCTGCCGACGGAAATCTGCGACATAATAGAACCCATGTACAGGTCAGCATTAGCGGGAATAACAAATGTTTGCGAAATGTCCTACGGTGGCTATATCTACGATACTCATATTTTGCCGCTTAAAAACGAACAAGATGAGATTTTTGCTGGTATGGTGATGACGCAAAATATTACTAAACGCAAACAAACAGAGTTAGCATTGCGGCAATCGGAAACTAGATTTAGAGAACAAGCCACTGAATTAGAACAAACTTTAAAAGATCTGCAACGCACCCATGCCCAACTCGTTCAGAGTGAAAAAATGTCCAGCTTGGGATTGTTAGTCGCAGGTGTCGCACACGAAATTAACAACCCCGTAAATTTCATCAGCGGCAACTTGAACTACGTCAATCAATATACTCAAGAATTGATATCTTTGGTGAAACTATTTCAAGAGCAATATCCCAATCCAGGAGTGCAAATACAAGAAAAAATAGAGGCGATCGAACTTGATTTTGTGCTAGAGGATTTACCCAAATTAGTCTCTTCTATGAAGATAGGCGTCGATCGCATTTGCCAGATTGTTTTGTCGCTGCGGAACTTTTCGCGGCTTGACGAAGCGGAAATGAAACCGGTTAACCTGCACGAAGGTATTGATAGCACGCTGCTGATTTTGCAAAATCGGCTCAAGTTGAAAGGAGGACATCCCAGTATTGAGGTAATCAAAGAATACGGCAATTTACCTGAAGTAGAGTGTTATGCAGGGCCAATAAATCAGGTATTTATGAATATCATCAGCAATGCGATCGACGCTCTGGAACAGGATAGCAGAGGCGCAGAGGATAAATTTTTAATCCCAAATCCCCAGATTCGCATTCGCACAGAAGTTTTAGAGGACGATCGAGTCATCATAAGACTGGCTGATAACGGCTCTGGCATAAAACCGGAAGTGAGACAAAGAATATTCGATCCATTCTTTACGACAAAACCAGTCGGCAAAGGAACGGGACTGGGTTTATCGATCAGTTACCAAATTATTGTCGAAAAACACGGCGGTGAGTTGGAGTGCAATTCCGAACTGGGACATGGCACCGAGTTTGTTATTAAGATTCCCATTCGTCACCAAAAACCACAATAGACATCTGCTCCAAAAGAATCTCAAAGGGCAGGCAGGATGCCTACCCCACAAGAATTTTTGGAGAGGTCTAATAGATCCCAAGTGGCAGAAAAAAAAATTTGGATTATAATCTAACGCTTGGCTGGAAAAAATAGCGATCGCATCAACGAGGGGGATCTCCCCTCACAGGCAGGCTATGGAATTTCCACAGCCTCGTTACAATCGCTCATAATAAGTAATAAGACTAATTTTATGGGAAATTACCAAACACCGCTCCGAAAAACCACAGATGACTGAAAACCCGAATATAACTGAAAACCCCTTGTTAATTGGCAAAGGATTGCCTCCCTTTGAAACCATTAAGCCAGATCTTGTGGTGCCTGCTTTTGAGAAGCTGCTGGCTAAACTAGATGCAGAACTTACCAACTTGGAAGCACAGGTAGAGCCGACTTGGAGCGGTTTGGTAGAACCACTAGACCGACTGAAAGAAAGCTTAAACTGGAGTTGGGGAGTGGTGAGCCATTTGATGGGCGTCAAGAATAGCCCGGAATTGCGCCAAGCTTACGAAACTGTGCAGCCAAAAGTTGTGCAGTTTTACAATAAGCTCAGCCAAAGCAAACCGCTGTACGATGCTTTTAAGAAACTGGGAGAAAGCGATCGCTCTTATACTTTAGATCCAGCACAACAGCGTATTGTAGAATCAGCGATTAAAGATGCCGAACTTTCCGGCGTCGGTTTGTCAGGCGAACAGAAAGAGCGTTTCAACGCCATTCAACTAGAATTGGCAGAACTTGGCACCAAATTTTCCAACCACGTACTCGACGCCACCAAAGCTTTTAGCTTGACGCTGACAAGCATAGAAGAAGTTGACGGTTTACCTCCCAGTTTACTCAGCTTAGCCGCACAATCTGCGCGTGCTGAGGGTGAAGAAAATGCCACCCCAGAAAATGGCCCTTGGCGCATCACTTTAGATTTACCAAGTTACGGCCCATTTATGCAGCACAGTACCCGTCGCGACTTGCGGGAAAAGTTGTACAAAGCGTTCGTCAGTCGCGCTTCTAGCGGGGAATTGGATAACAAACCGGCGATCGATCGCATCTTGCAATTGCGTAAAGAAAAAGCAGCACTTCTCGGCTTCAACAGCTACGCCGAACTCAGCTTAGCTCGCAAAATGGCTCCTTCAGTAGAAGCAGTAGAAGGTTTGCTAGAAGAACTGCGTCGCGTCAGTTACGATGCAGCTGCCAAAGATTTGGCAGAATTGAAAGCATATGCTGCTGCTAAAAATGTCGCAGAAGCCAACGACTTGAAGCACTGGGATATTAGTTTTTGGGCAGAACGTCAGCGCGAAGAAAAATTTGCCTTCAATGCAGAAGAATTGCGCCCTTACTTCCCACTACCGCAAGTTTTAGATGGATTATTCTCCTTAGCAAAACGGTTATTTGGCGTCACCATCACCCCTGCCGATGGCACTGCACCAGTATGGCATGAAGATGTGCGTTATTTCCAAATTACTGACGAAACTGGTGCCCCCATTGCCTACTTCTATTTAGATCCGTACAGTCGCCCAGCCGAAAAGCGCGGCGGTGCTTGGATGGATGAGTGCATAGTCCGCGCCAAAATAATGGAAAATGGCACTACAACTACTCGTTTGCCAGTAGCTTATTTGGTGTGCAATCAAACTCCTCCAGTCGATGGCAAACCGAGTTTGATGACTTTTGGCGAAGTGGAAACATTGTTCCACGAATTCGGTCACGGCTTGCAACATATGCTCACCAAAGTCGATTATCCCGATGCGTCTGGCATCAATAATATAGAGTGGGATGCAGTGGAATTGCCCAGCCAATTTATGGAGAATTGGTGTTACCATCGGGAAACTTTGTTCGGGATGGCGAAGCATTACGAAACAGGCGAAACGCTGCCAGAACATTATTATCAAAAGCTATTGGCTGCACGCAATTATATGAGCGGTAGCGCTATGTTGCGGCAACTTCACTTTGCGATTGTTGACTTAGAATTGCACCATCGCTATCAACCCGGTGGCGATGAAACTCCTGCCGATGTACGCAGTCGCATTGCCAAAACCACGACAGTGTTAGCACCTTTGCCAGAAGATGCTTTCTTATGTGCGTTTGGGCATATTTTTGCGGGCGGTTATGCAGCGGGTTATTACAGCTACAAGTGGGCAGAAGTTCTCAGCGCCGATGCTTTTTCTGCTTTTGAAGAAGCCGGTTTGGAGGATGAGAAAGCTTTAATTGATACGGGTATCCGTTTCCGCGATACTGTGTTGGCGTTGGGTGGTAGCAAACACCCGATGGATGTGTTTAAATCTTTCCGGGGACGGGAACCGAGTACTGTAGCTTTGCTCAGACATAACGGTTTGGTTGCTGCTTAAAGCGCTGTTTTGGTGAGTCTATAGAAACCCGGTTTCTTGAAGAAACCGGGTTTCTCTTTACGTTATAGTACATGAGTCATCCGAAAAGTTATTTGTGGGAATTAGGGGTTAAGTTTTAACCACAGATGAATACAGATGAACACAGATGAACACAGATAAGAAAGGGATTTTTTTAAGTAACGGATGCGACCGGATATGATATCATTCTCCTGCAAAGCGCTGGAATTCCTGAAACCCTTTATTCTAGATGCTTCTTCCCCTAACCCCTCGCCCCTAGTCCCTAACCCCTAGTTATAATACTATGAAATTTTTCAACTCTTTTTCTGTGTTGGGTGACGATATCGTTAAGATTGTTGTAACTGAGGTTGTGGGAGGCAATCTATGTATATGCTGTGGGGACGGACAGAAAGTTTACGATCGCATTTCAGCAGCTTTCCAAGCAGGTAAGAAAGCGATCGTTTCTTTCTTGGGTGTTAAAGAGACTGTTCCAGCTTTTATGGACACCGCTATTGCACAGTTGTACGAACATTTTACTGAGGAGGAGATCGAGGCTAAATTGAGTGCGATCGATATCGATGCAGATGGTATCGATGATATCAAAAATGCAGTTTACTGGAAAAAGGAATATTTAAAAGACCCGCAGCGATTCAGGGAAGCGGCGCGGAAATCTTTGGGTGATGAGGATGAGTAAGCAAGTCTACCACATTGAATCTTATACATTTAGCGAAACAGATGCTGTGTTGTTTGACGCTAATATTTGGTTGTATATTTATGGGCCACAGCGTCAGGTACATCCGCATCTCAGAGGTACATATACTTTCGCATTTAAGAGAATTATCAGCGCGAATATTCGAGTTTTTATCGACGTGCTGGTGCTGTCTGAATTTATTAATGCTTACTCTAGATTTGTTTACAATAACTTGCCCGCATCTGAGAAGCGATTGAGTTTTAAAAACTTTCGTAATAGTGCTGAATTTAAACCGATCGCAGAAGATATCGCCAAATACACTCGGCGGATTTTGGAAAATTCGGAACGAACAGAGAGCGGTTTTGAAGCTATCTATTTGCGCTCGATCGTGAGCAATTATGCGTCGGGAGAAAAGGATTTCAACGACCAGATATTAGCTGAGTTGTGCAGGACAAAAGGTCTGAAGTTGGTGACGCACGATGCGGATTTTCAGGGTGAAAATTTGACGATTCTCACGGGTAATCAACAATTACTGAGATGATGGGTTTTGAGATGGTGGTGGGGGTGCGATCGCACTGTCCATAATACGCATTCCCAGCGCTCCTAATTTTCAGCTAAAATTATCTTGAATATCAACTCACTCTCGTTAAATATGAATCCCTTAACATCCTTCCATCCTCAGACTGAGAATACCGTCACGCTTGTTGTAACTGAAGTTGTCGGAGATAATCTTTGTATAGCTACAGATGATGCACAAAAAGTATATGAGCAGATTGCAGCAGCTTTTAAGGAAGGTAAAAAAGTAATTCTTTCCTTCAAGGATGCGGAAGATCTCACTTGGCCGTTCCTAGACGATGCAATTGGCCAATTGTACAAATTTTTCCCTGAAGAACAGATCCAAAGTTCACTCAGCTTTGTCGATATCACTCCCGATGATTTGGAATTCATCGAAGATGTAGTTTACTGGGTAAAGGAGTATTTGAAAAATCCGCAGCGCTTCAAAGAAGCAGCACGGGAATTCCTGGGGGATGAAGATGAGTAAACAAATCTACAGTATCGATAGTTACAGATTTACTGAGGCTGATGCTGTGTTATTTGATGCCAATATCTGGCTGTATCTTTACAGCCCGCAAGGTAAACTATATCCAAGAGTCAGAAGCATATATAATTTGGCATTTAGGCGCATTCGCGGTGAAAAATGTCCTATCTTTGTCGATGTACTTGTGCTTTCGGAATTCATTAACGCCTACGCTCGATTTGTTTATAACGACTTGCCTGAAGGGGTGAAACCAGCTAACTTCAAAAGCTTTCGGAATAGTGCTGACTTCAAACCTGTTGCCGAAGATATAGCCAAATACACTCGCAGGATACTAGAAAAATCTCAGCGAACTGAGATCGGTTTTCAGTCACTGGATTTGAGTGCGATAATGAGGGATTACGCAACTGGAGAGAAGGATTTCAACGACCAGATACTAGCTGAGTTGTGCAGGACAAAAGGACTGAAGTTGGTGACGCACGATGCGGATTTTCAGGGTGAAGATTTGACGATTATTACGGGTAATCAACAGTTACTGAGATGAGCGGTTTTGGAGATGGTGATGGGGGTGCGATCGCACTCATTCATTCATTTATAATAAAGTAAAGATTGGCAGGTTTCAATCCTTATATGCAAACACCCCAAACCGAACAAACAACAGAAAGCTCGATCTTAAACCTCTATGAAACCGACTTCTATGCTTGGACTCAGCAACAGAGTGATTTACTTCGTCATCAGCAATGGAGTCAGTTGGATCTACCGAATTTAATTGAGGAGATTGAATCTTTAGGAAAACAACAACGTGCGGAATTACGAAATCGCTTGAGTATTTTGATTGGGCATTTGCTGAAATGGGAATATCAAGTATCGAAACGCAGCCGTAGTTGGTTGAATACAATTCGCGTTCAGCGTATCGATGTATTACAGTTGCTCAAAGAAAATCCGAGCCTTAAATCTTATCTAGAAGAAGCTCTCCACATAGCCTATACTAAAGGAATGGCATTAGCTGCGGGAGAAACAAACCTGCCGTTAAAGACATTTCCAGAAAATTGCCCTTATAGTTTAGAGGAGATTTTGAGCGATCGCTTTTATCCAGGTGAAGTTGCGGCGGATGAGTTAATGGAATAAGGGCGATCGAGCATTGTAGTAGCACAGCACGATCGATAAGTCGTTATAAATAAAAAATTTTATTATCTTCCAAATCAGTAGAATTGACCGTAAATAACCCAAAATTATTCATCTACACACGCGAATTTGAGGAATTATTACAAACCAATTTTCCAGAATATATCCTGTGATCTCGTCTATTTTGAGGTGTCGGTAAATGCTTTTAACTGTCACCTCACCAGGCTGAAACTGAAATTGATTAATTTTAATTTCTTTTTTCCTTAATGTCTCAGTTCCGCCTCTTGATAGGTTGCCTATTTCCTCACCCTGCTGTGTAATAATTACCCAACTATTCCCATACTTGTTAACTTTCATCTGAAGTGGATCGCCTTCCCGCAGAGTTTTGATGATTTCCTGCTGGTTAGCATTAACCCGATCACCTAAATTCACATCTCTGGGAGTCAGATCTATATAGAGCATCTGTTCGGGTAAATTAGCACTCGGCAAATTTATTTTTTGGTTAATGACACCTGTTTCCTCGGTAAATTGGCTTGAATTAGTTGAGCATAACACCAGTTCTTCTTTAGCTCTAGTCATGGCAACATAAAAAAGCCTCCGTTTTGATTCAATTTCATTGGAAGCTGTACTAAAGCGATCTGTTAGTAAGACTACTTTACGAAACTGTAGTCCCTTAGCACCATGACAACTGGTAAATAGGACAGCATTTTCGTCTAAGAATACCTCACTTTTATTGAACTCACGCAAAGCCATGATAATTTGAGTAGAGTTGATTGGTAATGCCTCATTTTCCGAACCATATCCTCGTTCTAAATCTAAGTCGCTAGCAATCTTTAACAGAGTTTTTACAGTGGGTTCTTCTCGGCTACGATTCCAATCTGTAAAGCAGCGTTCAAACCAATCTTTGACCGATTCCTGCGAAGATAAAATTGGAGATTGCTGGTTTAATTCGTCAATAAGCTGACAAGTTAGTCTATTCCGAACTAGCTTGATGTCACCTCCCTTTAAAACATAAGTAGGAATATCTTGTCTTTCTAAGAGCAGACGAATAGGGCTTAAACTATCCCAATGATGAGCCAAAACAGCAATATCGTTAGCAGCGATTCCTTCTTGAATCCAAGACTGAATTTTCTGTGTCACCCAGGCGGCTTGACATAAGGCATCGCGGAAAGTAAAGCTGGAAACAGGTAATCCCCCCTGACCTTCGCGTTGAGAGTTAATCCGCACTTGCTCATCAGGTTTCTGCTTACAACGGTTAGAGTTATGGCGGATCAGATTATTGGCAGCTTCGATAATAGGTTCAGTCGAGCGGTAATTTTCTGTGAGTAGAAAGCGTTTAGCCTGATATTCATCTACAAACTGTTGGATGTATTTAACGCTAGTATTCCTGAACTCATACAAATTCTGGTCATCATCACCAATTACGCAAAGATTGATTTGAACCGATCGCGATTCATCTTCAGAGTCACCAAGTCCTGCAATTAGTTTAATCAAGCGGTACTCATCCTCAGCTACATCTTGGTATTCATCAACAAATATATATTCGACATTACCTAATAGTTGAATCCGTCGAGCCTTGGTATCCTCATCATCTGACTCGTCTCCCTTCTCGATCAAATCACAAGCTTCCTTTAGCAGCTTTTGAAAATCTTCATCCTTGGAAAGTCTTTCCTGACCTTGGGTGTAACCTAAAAGAGCTAATGCTAATCCGTGAAAAGTATATACGCGCAGTCGGGAGGCGATCGCACCTACAAGATCTTGCAATCGCGATCGCAATTCTCTCACGGCATTGCGGTTATATGCTAATACCAATATGCGGTCAGGATCTACTCTTTTCACCTTTACTAAATAAGCAATGCGGCGAACGATCGTCCAAGTTTTACCAGAACCAGGGCCAGCTATTACTAATATTGCTGGGTCTTCAGCTAGGACAATTTCTGTTTGAGCCGAGTTTAAATCCCCCATAATGCGGGTGTAGTCACTCTGAGTTACCGGACGTTTGGCAGCTTCGGTAGAAAGGTCAGGGTAGGTCTTATTAAATTCTTTTTCCGATAGGCGAAAATAATCTTCAACTAATTTCAGGCGAGCCGTTGGTTCTTGAGTTTTGCCGTATTTCAGCATAATCTGAGTCCGGCGATTCTGCTCATCATAATAAGCTTTGATTTTGCGATATCCACTACTAATGCTTGTTTCTTTTCCCCCTTTAATGACTCGGATTTTAAGGGCTTGATGAAAGAGATTCGCCGCTTCTGTTATTCTGATAATCTTTCGCTGATGCAGCCAAAGCAATACTGCTGATAATTCATCCTCAGATGTATAGCGGGGATATGTTTGCTGATTCACATCGTTTAGCAGTTGTTCTAATTCATATTCCACACGCAGACGAGCGCCTTTGTGTTCTAATAATTTCTTGTATAGAACTTCTATGATTGCGCTGGCTAAATCTCTGTGAGCGTCTAATTTTTCTAAAACAACCTCTATTTTATCTAGGCGCAACAAGTCGCGGTTTAGTCTATTCAGGCCAACCCATTTCTGAGACAACCAACCTTCTAAAATATCCATTAAGGTGGTGGCGCGAATTTTTTTACTGCGATCGGGATCTAGGCGAGAAGCCAAACTTCGCAAATTCACTTGAATAGTTTGCCGTTCTCCTTGAATTTCCAGCAGTGCATCCAACAGTTTATCTTCTCGATCGCAAAGGCGATCGTAATTTGTACGAGCATCCCCTTTCACTTCTTTTGTCACCAGGAAACTTAGGGGTATTTTGGCTGAGCAAACGCCTGCTCGTTCTAGTTCTCTTATTCGGCGAGGTAATTCTTTTGGATCGATGCCAGACTCATCACTCAATTGCTCAAGCAAGACTGGTTCATCCTGCTGACTGTAATAGGCTTTAGCCAAGTGCATCGCGGCAATTAGCTTTTTGAATAATTCGCTCTGATTTTTCGGGAGATTTTTCCCTTGGATGTACTGTTCAAACTTATGCTGAGATTCATCATAAGTTTTGTCAACCAGTTCAAATTGAACGTAAGCAGATAAATTTTCTGCCCGTTCTACCAAGCCAAAATTTTCTAGATATTGGATAGCCACCTTAATTTTGATGTCTCGCAATTGGTGGTCTGTGGAAAATTCTTCATCCAAATCGCTAGTCTGAAAAATTTCATTGAGTGTAACTGAGAACCAATCCTCTGATGCTCCGCCGTGAATGCGATCGCGAATGTTCCTAATCGAAATAAAAATATTTTTCAGGTCTATTTCAGTCAGTTGATTGTGACTTTGGAGCGAAAAGATCGTATCAGCATCATTTTCATCAAACAGAAGAGTACAGATTGCTGGTTTCCCATCACGCCCAGCGCGTCCTGTCTCTTGAATGTAACCTTCCAAATTCGCGCTTATTGTATGGTGAATCACCGCCCTTACATCCTGGCGATTAATTCCCATTCCAAAAGCGCAGGTAGCAACTACTACGTTTAACTCGCCTGTTTTGAATGTTTCTAAAACTTCCTGTTTTTCAGTTTTCCCTAAAAGTCCGTGGTAATATTTAGCGTCGATATTTTGGCTGTTGAGTAAGTAAGCTAATTTTTCAGCATTCTTGCGAGTTGTGGTGTAGACCAAAACGCATCCCCCCTGACTGAGAGAGTTTTGAACTTCCTTAATCAAAAGTCGTTCTTTGTTATCGCTGACAGGAATAACTTTATATTCTAGATTTTTTCTGGTATTAGATTCAGAAATGAGGCTACCAATTTCTAGATTGTGTTCGGCAAACAGTTTTCTGATATCTTCTTGCACTGTAGTCCTTGCTGTTGCCGTCATTAACGCCAGTAGAGGGAGCGGCTTTTTTTGATATAGCTCTTTAATAAACTTGGGAATATAGCGATAATCTGGCCTAAAATCATGTCCCCACTGACTCATACAATGGGCTTCATCAATTACCCAAAACGATGGTGAACGCGCTTGTAACAATGCTCGAATGCTGGGCGATCTTAGTTGCTCTGGACTAATATAAAGCAAGCCATAAGTACCAGACCATAGTTGCTTCAACCGCTGGGAACGCTCCTGCACAGAGAGATTACCATTGATGAAAGTGCAGAAGTCAAGACCTTGGTTTTCTAAGTCTTTCACTTGGTCTGCCATTAGCGCTTGTAGGGGAGAAATTACGACTGTCAAAGCTTGTTGTCTTTCAAACAGCATCAAAGCTGGAATTTGGTAGCAAAGAGATTTTCCTCCTCCGGTCGGCATAATAACCAATGGTCGCTGACCGCGTAAGATAGCTTTGACAGCTTCCTCTTGTTTGCCTCTAAAATTTTCAATGCTAAAGCGATTTAGGCAGCTATTATAATCGGGCAGCAGTTTTGCCCCGTCCCATATTTCTTGAAATCCCGGTAAATGGGTTAGCCAACCTGAAAATACCCGTTCTGATTCAGTGATATGGATCTCATAACTTCCAGCAATCAAAGCTGCTATACACAAACGGCTATCAAAATCTCTGTTAGCTGCTTCTGACCAGAATTGTTGTAAATAAGAATAGTCGAAATCACCGATCGCTTCTTTTGGCATTTCTGCCAAATTTGGAGCTTCTTTAACTTCTAACCCTAAAATTTTGAAGAATTGTTTATATGCTCGATCGGCTTCTTCTGTTCCACAAGTTAGCAACCAAATATATGTCTGCTGAAGTGCTGGCGGTTTTTCAAGTAGTTCTTCTACAATTCGATGTAATAGTTGCTTGGTAGCACGAGCATCTTCTAGGGGATTATTAACTGCAAATTCACTCTGCTTGTAATCTTTGCTCAGTTTGTGCGATCGCTCAAGCGGGAAAGCTAAAGTTGATAACTCCAGGGTATCGATAACTGACCAAGGATGCAATTCTGGTTTGTTCTTTAGATAGGAGTAGTCAAACCGCCGGAAGTTATGACCGCAAATTGACAAACCACTTTGTTTCAATTCAATTAAACTTTTATAGGCAGGCTCTAAATTTTCGCTCGAAATATCTTCTGTTTTGCTGCTATGCCAACCTATACTATATATATTGCCCTGAGAGTTTACTTCCAAATCCACATATAAATAAGCTGAATCCACAATTGCTTCCAGGTTAGCAATTGTCTGTGGTTGGTCTAACTGTTCCTCTAGTTCGACTTCCTGTTCCCAGGCTACATCAAAAGTTTCGCTCTGTTTCCCGTAAAGCTTGACTTTGGTAAGATTTTTGATTTCTAATCCTATCACCTCTGTTAAAAAGAAATCAACTATAATTTGCCGATCTGGGACTTCCGCTGATTCCAGCATCACCTGTAAGCAACCATCTTTGAGGATAATCTTGGCAGTGATGCCTTTGGGTTGCAACTTGCGATTCATCAGGGAAGCGATCGCACTTGCATCTCCCTGCTTGGCAAGTTCCAGAAGATTCGGCTGTGTCATAACTGGCAGAGTGGAGGAGCTATATCATAAATTAATGTTTTAGCATACCACTTTTGGATGAGCGATCGAACAGTGTTTTCACTCGTTTTTTGGGCGATCCAAACACAGCGCCATTGCTACGCGACGGAAAAGCGTTCTCAAGTTTTAGGCGATCGTCAATATTACAAATCCGGTTCTATTCCCGCATTTCGCAATTGTTCTGCCAACCTCTCGGCGCGTCGTTCCGCTTCCGTTAATTGTTCTTCTGGTGTTAGCAATCTTTGTCCTTGTTCGTTGTACCAATACAACCATTCTCGCGTGATTCCCTGAAATGTTCCTCTTTCTCTGCCAATTCCCAAATTAATTTCAGGTAGCCAAACGGGATTTTCCGACTGCAATTGATATGAACCATCCACTAAACGATATACTTCTAGGGGCGGTCTTCTGCGACTCAGAAGATTGTAAATTACATAGTACAAAACTCCCATTTGCACATAGGTTTCCTTCTTCGCGATATATTCCTCGCCAGATACCTTAGTTACAACTTCTAGCACTAAAATAGGGACTATATCATTTTCTTCCCAAAGTACATAACAAGAGCGGAGTCTTTCATCAATAAACCGCTCTACTCCTAAGCTGAGAAAACCATCTGGAACTATAGCGGATTCGTCAGGATCGTAATAAATCCTCATCTGCGCTGCAAAGAACCAATCCCAGCGATTTGCCCACGCCAAAGCTAGTATCGTTTTCAGCAGGTGAGGAATTAAATCTTGCAGTTCGTGATTGACAAGTGTATCTTCAGAGTAGTCTAGCTCTTCGACTGGTGGCAAGTTTTTGCACGATTTGTACTTTAACATGATGGATTTCCCCAATCCTAATAGCTTTACGATCGCTAGCAAAAGTTGATGGTTTTTGATTGCAGATGCTTTTCAAATCCAAACTCGCTCTCCCGTTTTTGTGTGATAAAATAAACTTATCTAATCGTAGGGTGGGTTAGGCACGGGCGATAATTTCAATATTTTCGCTCGATAATTTAGTTCCCGTGCCGTAACCCACCAACACAATCAACTGTAACATTTACGAACATTTTTCCTATAAATCCGAAAGAGCCTCCAAACTTTAATCAGCTTTGTATTTGATGGGTTTTTGAGATGATAGTAACACAAGTTGCTAGTGCGATCGGTGGGTTACGGCACGGGAAATTAATTATTACTTGAAAATACTGAAATTATCGTCCGTGCCTAACCCACCCTACGATTAGATCTCCTACTAATCCGGTTCTATTCCAGCATTTCGCAATCGTTCTGCCAATCTCTCGGCGCGTCGTTCCGCTTCTTGACGGCGTTGAAACTCAAGTTGAGCTACCTGCTGTATTTCGGTTAGTTGTTCCTCCGGTGTCAGCAATCTTTGTCCTTGTTCGTTGTACCAGTACAACCATTCTCGCGTGATTCCCTGAAATGTTCCCCTTTCTATGCCTATTCCCAAATTAATTTCAGGTAGCCAAATGGGATTTCCCGACAGCAAATTATATGAACCATTGACTAAATGACGCACTTCCAAAGGTGGTTTTTGGCGACGCAGGGGATTGTAAACTGCGTAGTACAAAACTCCCATTTTGGCATAAATGTCTTTTTTCCGCTTATATTCTCCTCCTGGTTTATGGGATACGACTTCCAGCACGAAAATGGGCGCTATATAATTTTCTTCCCAAAATACATAAGATGAGCGGAGTTCTTCATCAATAAACCGTTCTACTCCTAAGCTAAGAAAACCATCTGGCGCTATGGGGGATTCTTTGGAGTCATAGTAAATCCCCATATCCACTCCAAAAAACCAATCCCAACGGTTTGCCCACGCAAAAGCTAGTATTGTTTTCAGCAAGTGGGGAATTAAATCTTGCAGTTCGTTATCCACAGGTTTATCGTCAGAGTCGGGTAGGCACTCGGCTGGGGGCAAGCATTCCCACGATTTGTACTTTAACATGACGGATTTCCGCAATACTAATAGCTTTATGATAGCGAGCAGAAGTTGAGAATTTTATTAATCAATAAGCTGAGAGCTTGCACCTGCGATTTCAATTAATCTATTTGTAGCGAAACCCAATTATTTCAAATAACAATTTGGGTTTCGTTTCTCAACTAAACCTACAAATTAATTGGCTAGTCATAGCGCTGAAGCACAACAACGTACCTCTACTCGATCGAGCTTTTTTGGTGTTTGTTACGGTTGCGAAGCTTGCTTGGGAGTAACGCTTTCAATTGCTCGATTTATTTGAGTTGCTGTGAGCGATTGTACGAGAATAAGCTTAAACGGTTCTTGGGTAATCGATCGCGTATAAGCAGGGCTCAAATAAGCACGATATTCTGACGCATTTGTCAAGTAATTTTTAAAGAAAGCGGTACTCAAAGCATTAATATACGGTCGAGCGAGAGCCGGATCGGGGCCAACCAATTCAGGCGGAATAGGTAGCACGCTTCTCTCATCTCTGCTTTTGGCAATAGTCGTAAAATGCGTGGCGTTTTCGAGCAAAACTAAATACTTTTCTGGCGTAGTGAGCCAGGTAAAAGGTTGTATTTGTTCTGTTACTGCGGGTGTGAAAATATCGTCGGTGCCAGCAACTAGCATGACGGGAACTTTTATTTGACTTAAACCGCTTTGTCCGAAAACAGAGCTAGTTAAAGGATTGATAGCAAAGACTGCTTTAATGCGTTCGTCTTGTAAAGTATAATTTGAATTAGGTAATCTAGCTACGTCGCACTGAACTAATAGGGATAAGTTCAAAAATTGGTCGTTGTTACAATCTTTTTGCAGTTGGGGGAAATTCAGCTTTGCACCTGCTAATGCCAAACTTGTATAACCGCCTAAAGACTGACCGATCGCACCGACTTGCTGGAGATTTAATCTCCCTTTTAATGTGGGGTCTGATTGTGCGCGACGTTCCAGTTCGTCGAGAACAAATGTTATCTCTAAAGATCTATTGACTAATTCGATTGGTTGAGGAGAACCAGTTAATCCGCTGAAAAATTGTTCAAACAGTTTGGTGTTATCGCCTGGGTGATCGATCGCAGCGACTGCAAAGCCGTGGGATGCGAGATGTTGAGCTAAATAAGCAAAACTACTGCGGTTGCCAGCCGCACCGTGAGAGATTACAATTACAGGAGCAGGTTGCTGAACGCTGACTCGATCGTTTGCTTGAGGGAGATAAAGATCGAAAGTTAAAGTGCGATCGCGTACAGTATCATTCAGAGTTATGGTTTGTTGTTCCCATTGAAAAGATCCTGCTTTCCGTAAATCTGGCTGTTGGGAAAAGTCAACTTTCGCCGCAGTTTCCGCCTCCGTTGCAGCTTGTTGTTCGATTACCTTGACGATCGCATCTCTATATTTAGTAAATTCTGAGAATTGTGCGGTAATTTGCAAACCTAAATTTAAATTAACCCGGATGGTGCGATCGGGAAACTTGCGAACCAGATTTAGCAAACTCAAACCTTGCGGGTCGCCAGCAGCTGAAATTAAAGCCGCACGCAAAGCAGTCGCGCCATTTTCGCCAGTTTCCGTCAGCAGCACTTTCCCCATACGCTCCAGCACGGTTTTACCTAGCTGTGCGCTGGTAAACTGGGATATGAGAGTGGGATTGGCTTCAAAGCGTTGTTGCAGAATTTCTCGCAGTTGCGCTTGACTTTCTGGCTTGATGCTGCCAGCATAGGGTGCAAGTTCGTCGGTAATTTTACCTTCCTTAACAAAGCTTTCCAAAGCGTCAACGGAAAGGGTAAATTCCAAAGGGCCGTAAAAAACCGCAACGCGATCGGCACTATAAGCTGGAATTGCCGTTAAAATTGTCGGAAATAACCAAAACCCCAAGGAACCGATCGCTAAACCTATCCACGATCGCTGTTTAGATCTGCTCATATCGTACACCTACTGTGAAACCGTTCTAAGAAACTTACTCAAACCTACTCAAAGTAGATTTAATGTTCCCTTCCTGCTTCACAGAATCCTCAACGGCAATGCCATTAAGTTGATGTAACTCTCCACAGGCTATCCCCGTCAAACTAACGGTTCTTGGATAATCAATATCCTTAAATCCTAGTAGCAAATTCCCTTAGTTCCTCAACTATCTTTTTATTTTTGTGACTGCGACTTCCATACAAACGGGCTGAGAAAACAGTGATTATTTCTAGCACATCTTTTGCTAGATCTTCTTCATGGCTAGCATCTTCTGTGCGATTGATAATTACTACTTCTGTCCCAAAATGTTCGCATAGAGAAAAGATTAGCTCTGAACCAAATCGCAGCAATCTATCTTTATGAGTTAACACTAATCGTTCGACTTGATTATCCGTAATCATCCGAATCAATCTTTGTAAGCCACGTTTGCTGTAATTTAGTCCAGAGCCTAAATCTTCTATAATTTGATAAGTCCAACCATGTTGGGCACAGTAAAGCTCTAATACTTGCTTTTGGGTTTCCAAGTCACTCTTTTGGTCGTGACTTGAAACTCTAGCGTAACCAACAGTTATGGAATTGTCTGGTTTAATCCCTAGCAATTGTGCTAAGTCATAACGCCGATGACCATTGGCTGTGCGTTCTGGAATTAACTTCCCTTCCGCCTCCCACCTTCTAAGTGTTGAGGTGGCGACACCTTTGAGTTTTGCTGCTTCTGATATGGTTAACTTACTCATACGGCCATGATAGCACCAGTATTGAGTAAGTATAGACAAGATTAGTTAAGTTTTGTGAAACAGAGACAAGCCCACGATTTTGCATATAAACCGGGTTTATTTGCCTAAGTTCTATGTATTTTACCTGCACCCCGTCGTTTCAATCAATAATAGACATCTCCAAAAATTCTTGTGGGATAGGCATCCTGCCTGTCTCTGAGATTCTTTTGGAGGAGATTTCTAATAGACATCTCCAAAAATTCTTGTGGGATAGGCATCCTGCCTGTCTCTGAGATTCTTTTGGAGGAGATGTCTAATCTACAACGTTTCCGCACGCAAAAAAACCAGCGCGATCGCGCTGGTATCGAAATAATATTCGGATTAGGCTCGATCGACGCTCAATCAATTATTCCTAACTCTGCATTAATTAAAGATATTAATGTTTCGTCTGCGTCCAATCTTGTTGAAGCTGCCGCAGTATCTTTGTGCTTGTTTTTACTTTCAGTTGTAGTGGCAAACACTTGCTCAATCAGTGATGAACTAACGGCAGCGATAAAAGAGATAGGTACAACAACAGGCCATGAAATAGTTACTATCAGCAAGATTGCCAGAGATAGGAACCAATCCTCTGGAGATAATCCGGTCGAGCGCTTGAAAAATTTTAGCCAGTTTCTGAAAAAATATATACTTGTTAGGAAATAAGCACCCAGTAAGGCGACGATAAGTAAATTCACGGTAATTAGTCCTTAAAACTTTCCAGTTATTCAAATTGTATTGCCATTAAACTCTGCTGCAATGGCTAGCTCAGCGTTTTAACGCAAACTTCATCAAATTGGCGGAATTATGAAGTTGTGTTTAAACTATGTCAATGGTAATACACCTACTAGAATAGCTCCAAAGATGGATATCAGCAACTGATATATAAGTTTTAATAGGAAGGATTTGCTGTTGGCTGGAAAAATCCGGCCAGTAAAAGCGTTGCACAAATTTAGAGACGCCCCGCTCATTCGAGACAGAATATAGTAGAGGTTGTTCGCGTGCAGAATATTGTCGCCCCTGTCGAAAGCAGAGTTGCCAACTACCGGATCGGCTTAGTCATAGAATGGTATATGGGTCACGTCACCCACGGGCAAAATTTGGAGCGATCGCTGCGCCACAATCCCAGGATCGAACCGACTTGGATGCCAGTACCGTTTCAAAGCGACGACATTTGGCAAAAATTGCCCGGTCACACCTTAAGGTTGAGCTTGCGAGCCAGGGATTTAGTACGCGCTGCTGTGCAAAAGAACGCTCTCGATTGTTTGTTTTACCATACCCCGGTGACGGCACTGCTGAGTTTGGGAATGATGCAGCGGATTCCCACAATTCTTTCCCTCGATTGCACCCCCATCGATTTGGTGAGAATGGGGGCAGCATATAAGTACGATGCACCGAATAAATTATTCGATCGCCTCAAATTTGAATGGTTCCGAAGGATGTATGAAAGTGCGGCGGCGATCGTCACTATGTCCGATTGGGCGAAAAACAGTCTCGTTGGAGATTACAACATTGCATCTGAAAAAGTGACGACAATTCTACCGGGATTGGATCTCAATCAGTGGCGTCCGACTGTAAAAGAGGCGGGCAAAAATCAGCCATTGAAACTTTTGTTTGTGGGTGGAGATTTTGAACGCAAAGGCGGTTACGTTTTACTGGAAGCATTCCGATCTGGATTGCGCGATCGCTGTACTTTGGATATTGTTACCAAAGATGAAATCGTTACGTCGGCAGAATCTGTGCGCGTACATCGCGGTTTGACGCCGAATAGTCCCTTGCTGCGGCAATTGTTCGCAGATGCCGATTTGTTCATTTTTCCAACTTTGGGGGATTTTATCCCATTTGTAGTTATGGAGGCGATGGCATCTGGTTTGCCGATAGTAGCGACGAACGTGGGAGCGATGCCGGAGCAAGTCGAGTACGGCGTAACTGGACTTTTGGTGCCGCCAAACGACCCAGGTGCGATCGTACAAGCAGTTTCATCTTTGGCAAATAATCCCGATCGTCTTGTGGCGATGGGAATCGCAAGTCGCGATCGAGCAGAACGCCTATTTAATGGAGAACGCAATTACAAAATGGTGGTAGACCTGATCGAGCAATGTGTGGATGAGAAGCGCAGCTTGTAGAGTTGGAATTGTTTGTCATTCATCTAAATACGTCTTGCGAGAGAGATAATTTCCAGTTTTAGATTTAAAACTGGAATCATGTTTTGGCAAACGTAATATCCCGAATCAAACCCGAATGTAGGGAATCAAAAATTAACTTTTTGATTCTCATAAAACAGCTGGGATCGACTATTTTTTTAGATTTGTTTAGGTGTTTCCATGTCAAGCAGCGATTTAGACTTGTTGAAAAAATCCAAGTTATTAAGACCCTTTAGAGAATTTAAGCATAAATTTGCCTCCCTTGAAGAAAGCCAGTATGTGCGGGAGATGACTTCATTTTCCGATACCCAATGGTTGAAATTTATTATAGGCGAAATCCTTAAAAATATAGCCTCCGGAGCAAATTCTATTATTCTGCTTGGCTCTGGCAAATTGTCTCAAGAGGTTCAGCAAAGTTTGCTGGCGACTGCTTCAGACACAGAAAAGCTACGCATTCTTGTTCTGGACTTAAATGAGGAAGACTCTAGTTTGCAACCTACCTCAGATAGCCGGATTGAAAAGATTAAAGATTTAACAGAAGTTAAAGCACCTTACCGAGAGACAGTCTTTGTATCGTGCTTCATGTCTAACGCCGATGTGAAAAAATCGCTCCAAATAGTGCTGAGTCATCCGGAATTTCGACAAAGCGAATTTATTTTCAAAATTCGGCTCTTAGATTCCTACCGGGCTCTCAGCAAGGACAAAGACATTTACGATCATCTTGGCACTTCCTATGTGTCTTCGGTCTTTGATGACGGTCTGATTGATGATATATACGAATTCTCCTTAACAAAGGTTGAGCGCAAGTGCGAGGTTACGGATGCTTACGACCTTTATCAACTGTTACTCCAAACCAAAAAAGTAGAAGGAGCCATAGCTGAATTTGGCTCCTATAGAGGGCATTCAGGTTTGATTATCAGCGAGATGGCAAAGCGCCTTAATTTCAATAAACAAATATATTTATGCGATGCGTTCGAGCAATTTCCCAAAGAAGACATAGCGGTAGATAAGTTTTGGAACGATAGCCACTTTGTTAACTACGAAGAAGTCAAAAAAATCTTCGATGATTACGAAAACGTACATCTCGTTAAAGGCGATTTCGCTCACACAATTGATGCCATCCCTGAAGACCAATTTTCTCTAGTTTATGTTGATTGCGACTCCTATCGTGCTGTCAAATTTGTTTCCGAAAAAATCTATCCCAAGCTAAATCGTGGCGGCGTTATCATCTACGAAGACTACGGACATGACTTTTGTCTGGGTGCGCGTCAAGCAGTAGATGAGTTTTACGATAATAGAGAAGGCTGTTTTAGTTTTTTCTCAGCTTTTAGCGGTTTACAAATAGTTATCAAACTTTAAATCAACTGTAGGGTGCGTTAGCGCTAGCGTAACGCACCATTTCCACTTGTATTTCCGCAATTTGGAAAATTAACGGTTATCGAACCTCGCTCAGTATGACAGGTTGATTGTTGGAATTGCGCTGCCATTGAGGTAAATTAACAATCTCAATGGAGTCATTATTCCAACAAACGCGAACTTTTGGTTTAATTGCTAATGTCATGCGTCTGTAATACCAGCCATAGGCGATGAATTCTTCTGGATTATCCGGTGCGGGAAAGAAGTTTGTACCATATATGCCAGTGCGATCGCTACCTTTTACGATCGGTTTTTCGCTCACAGGTTCGTAGGGCCCAGTAATGCGATCGGAAACATACCAGTAAAGTGTGGAATCGGTAATTTTGTCTTTACCTACTTTCTTTACCCAGCTTGGGTTTAGCCACATAGTCCAACAAGAGAAAAACAGATGATATTTGCCATTTCTGTAAATCACTTGCGGTCTTTCCATTTCATAAAATGGCGATTCTTTTGTTCCCTCCACAAACGGTGTAGCAGCGGGAGGTAATAGTTCGTAAGGCCCCCCAATTTTGTCCGCTACGGCTACACCAACACAACCGCGATATTTTCCTTCTCCTCCTTCCTTCAAATAAGCGCAAATAAACATATAGTATTTGCCACTTTCCCGATCTTTTACAACATAAGGATCGCGCCATTGATAATGGTCGTACTCGTCATAACCCATCTGGCGTTTGAATTGTCCGTACCAGCGATGATTGTCATCTGGTTTGACAAGTTCGCGGTTTGACGATCGCTCCCAATGTAACCCGTCAACAGATGTTGCCAAACCAATGCCTTCATTCATTATTTCCAATCCCTTACCTGCGGCTGAATAAAAGAGGTAATAAACACCATCCTCTTTGTACGCAGAACCGGCAAGCATTCGTCCAGATTCCCATGAATTGGCAGGGTTTACCTCAAGTAAAGCTCCCACATCTTGCCAAGTTTTCATATCTGTGGAAATCGCACCGTAGATAGTGCCGTTCATCCACCAGTGAACTAGCTGACTCGCTCCTCCTAAATAGAAGAGGCGATAGATATCCCCATCTTTTAATATCCACGGGTCCCAACTAGGGTAACTATTCCACAACCGATATAAAATTCTTCTAGTTGTGCGTTTTCCTTTGGGTAGGAAGTCAACAAGTCGTGCGCTTAATTCGTAGAATGGGTTATTGAATTTCATATCGTCGCTTAGGTAAGAGTGAGGTTTACATCAGAGAACCTTTTTGTGCAATTTTACTATCTCCCAAAAGCTCATCATAAACAGCAGAAATTTCCTCCACCATATTAGCTACAGAAAATCGCTCCAAGTTTTGTTGAGATGCTTGCTTCCATTTATCTCTTTCTGCGGAACTAGCTAATATTGATTCAATGGCATTAGCGAGAGCGGTAACATCTCCTGGCGGGACAAGAATCCCGGATTTTCCGTAATCTAATTGCTCTGGGATACCGTCTGCATTGCTAGCAACGATCGCACAACCAGCAGCTCGTGCTTCCGAGATTACCAGCGGACAAGAATCGCGATGCGAAGCTAACACAAATACTTCCGCCGCTAACAAATAAGGTTTGGGATTGCTTTGAAAACCTTCAAAATGAATCTGACTTGCGACGGATGACGCCGCAGCTTGATTTTCAAACTCAGCGCGATCGTCACCATCACCAACTAGATACAAATGCGCTGTAGGAAAACGCTTCGCCACTTGTGCAAAAGCACTTATCAACTCTGCAATACCCTTGCGTTTAAACATTCCTGCTACAGTGACGATCGCAGGTTGTTGCAAAGGTGCGGGAGTGCAGCTATCTAAAGAAGGTAATCTCGGACTTCCTAAAGTTAAATTCCGCACCACTCGCATCTTATTTTTCGGAACACCGAGGCGAGACATATATTCAGCTACTGCATCGCTAACAGGAATCACCCTTTCCGCCAAACCCATCAGTACCGAGCTGCGTTGATGCACGTTCTGAATATGCGCTACAAGACGATACTTTGCCGAACCGCGTAGAAATCGCGCCAGCAATATTCCTGTCATCATATGACAGTGAACGATATCTGGGCGAAATTCTTTGACGATATCTTGGAAACGTTTTGCGGCGATAAATAGCGATACAGGTCTGCGTTTTTGATCTAATTTGTAGTGAGATATGCCAAACCTTGCTAGTAAATCTTCATACTCGCCACCAGCAGAAGCTATCGCTACGATATGTCCTGTTTGCGCTTGTCCGCAGGCAATATCTATCGCTGCATTGATGATGCCGTTTCCCAATTGGCGAACGTCGTTGAGTACGTGCAAGATTCGCAAGGAAGTGTTGCCGATCGATTCTGTTTTAGGATGTTGAGTTTTGGATGCTGTTTGCATTTTTTTACCTATCCTCGAAGTCAGTTTGAAGGTTTTTTAACCGCAGATATAGCTAGGGGCTAGGGGCTAGGGGTTAGGGGCTAGGGGGAAGAGGGAAGAGGGAGAGGGAGGAGGGAGAGGGAAGAGGAGGAATTTTGACTTTTGAGTGAGTGACTTTCGCGCTCTCCCCCTAGCCCCTAGTCCCTAGCCCCTAGCCCCTAGTTCCGACGCTTTGCAAAACTTCTAAATAGCGATCGACTGCTTTATCTACTGAAAAATCTCTGGCTCGCTGTTGCAAAATTTCCGAGTCTATTGGCTCGTTCAGGGTGGCTAAAATTGCGTGGGCAAGAGCTTCCGCATCTCCAACTGGTACTAAATAGCCATACTTACCATTTTCTAAAATCTCCGATGGGCCGCTGGGACAATCTGTAGAAACTACGGGCGTTCCTGTTGCCATTGCCTCAATCATTACTGTAGGCAATCCCTCAGCTTCTGAGGAAAGTACAAATGCTGCTGAATTCGCCATATAAGCATAGGGATTTTCGACAAATCCGGGTAAGGCGACATCATCTTCTAATCTTAATTCCCGCACTAAACTTTCCAGTTGCGCTCGATTTTCTCCCTCGCCCAAAATCATCAATTTGGCTGCAATTTCCTGTCGCACTTGTGCAAAAGCGCGAATCAAAGTCGGAAAATCTTTTTGATTAACAAGTCGTCCCACTCCTAACAGTACAGGCGGTTCTCCCGGCGCAAACCAAGGGTGATTTATTGGTGCTTTTGCCTTCTCAAAAACCTCTGGCATTATGACTGGATTGTAAATAACTTGGATTTTTTCTAATGGCAACCCGGTCATCTCCGCCAAATCCTCCGCCACGCCTTCCGATACGGCGACAATTCCATCAGCCGATCGATAAAAATAGCGCAACAGGTGCGGCCTAATTTTGCCTGCGATCCCAGTGTCACCGCGCAAGTAGTGGGAAAGGTGATTATGCACGCTTAACACCACTCGCGTGGATACGCCTGCCAGACGTTGCGCCCATTTTCCCGCGTTAACGTTGTCTAGCGCCGATAGCAGCACCTGGGGTCGCTCTTTCTGCAAATAGCGCCGCAAAGCAAGGGTTTTAGACACAATACCGGGGGATTTCAGGTCTATTACCCGCACTTCGATCGGCACCAGTTTCAGGTATGGCCCCTCAGCGTTTTGCAACACCAGGTCAATGTGCAAACCCCGCGCCGCAAGACCCTGCGCTAGGTGCAGCATCACCCGTTCCGCACCGCCGCCAGTCAGGGAAGGGAGAAATAAACTCACGGAATTCTTGTTTAATGTCATAGTTTTATCTCTTTAAATTGAGTATTTGGGTATTTTTCAAGCAGGTACTAACTCCACAACAATGGGATAATCTGGAATTTCCAGTTTGATTTGCTGGGGATTTTCGGATTGGTTAATGGGATTAATTGAATCGATCGGCTGGTAAGTGGCTGCATTTTTTATGCCAGTATTTAAGGTTAAAGTCACATTTCGCTTAGTCACATCAACATCTGCATTGGTTGGCTTATTAAAGCTGGCAACTTCTTGCCATAAAATCAGATAAAATTTGCCATCGCGTTTTTGCAAAAGCGTGTGATGCACGTCAGTTGTGTCCCCAGTCAGACCATAGTCTAACGCTCTGAGATCGAAGCTATCTCCTGAGTCTTGCAAAAGTGAAATAAGGTTTTTTACGGCAATGAAGGCGGGTTTCGGCGAACCATCATACCGCAACAAACCATAGTGAAGTTGAGAGTTATTTGCTTCGGGATTCGGTTTTTCATCAATTAATTCATAACTGTAGGCGCGTTTAATGCCGCGATTGAAATATTCCAAAAACAAGCGGGGTAAGTATTTGGCAGAAGCTTTTTCGGAGACGCCAAAACCAGATTGTTCGTTAATCGCGTTGTGGTAACCGGACTCAGTAGCAACGATCGGCTTATCGCCGCACATAATTCTGGTCGCGGGTATCCACCGATTATCTAATTCCCAACTAGGCTGTCCCCAACCTGGGTAACTGTGCATAGTGCCGATGTCGCAAGCAACGCTTCCCAGCTTGACAGCGTTCTCTGCAAAGGCTATTGATGGCCCCAAAACATCTAGATTACCGATTGCAGAATCTGCTTTAATTGCTGCATAAAGTTCAGCTTGGTAAGTGCGAACACCATCAGGAAAGTTTTGTCCTTTGTATTGAAGATCGGTATGCAGATCCCATTCATTTGCACCCTCTACTCCCTCAACAGAATTGGCCATAATTTTGGCAATATTGACGGCATCTTCGACAGTTTGGCCGTAGCGCGGGTCCATCACCAAAATCGATTTGATGCCGATTGTTGCTAAGTCGAGAAACTTTTGCTGAGTGGCGGTATCTCCTAGTGCTACGCCGTCTCTAATATGGCGAATTCCTAATTCTTGCAGCCGGGGTTTGATGATGTCGTCGTATCTGGCGTAAGCAGTATCTGCATAATTTAGATGTACGACAACGCCGATCGAATCAACGAAGGAATCAGCACTGCGAGCTTGCTCTGTTTTTGTTTCCGCTTTTGGTAAAAATAGAACAGTACCGCTAAGGGCGATCGCACTTAACAAAGCCAATGTTAAAAATTTGTAGCGCCTTGTCCATAATTTTAGTATTTTTTTCATATAAACCTACTTTTGAAACATCTATTTAACTCTTTCAATTAATTTTTAATAATTCCGGATAATAGTTGCAAAATCTGTTTATTTATGGATGTTAAATTAAACCGTTCGCTGGCTTCAATTTCTGCGTTGCGAACAATAGTGGCGGCATTTTCTGGCCGATCTCGACAAGCGACGATCGCATCTGCCAATGCGATCGCATCTCCCGGCGGAACTAGCCATCCCGTCTTATTTGTTGCGATTAATTCCATCGCACCTCCAGCTTTAGCCGCAACAACAGGACGTTTGCACAGCATGGCTTCCACAATCACTCTGCCGAAAGGTTCTGGTGCTGTTGAGGTATGGACAACTAAGTCACAGGCTTTCATCAATGGCACAATATCCGATTGAAATCCTAAAAATTTTACTCGGTTTTCCAAACCCATCGCTGCCACTTTTTCGTGTAAATCTTTGACATAATCTTCTTCCCCAAATAAAGCATCACCTACTAAAATTGCCGCTACATCTTCCGGACATCGTTTCAGTGCTTGCAGCAATATATGCTGCCCTTTCCAAGGCGAAAGTCGGCTGAATTGACCGACTAAAAATCGCCCATTCATTCCCAATCGCTGTTTAGCTTGTGCAATGTCGGCATCGCGATTTTTATAGAATTCCGGTGTAAAACCGTTGTAGACAACTTGGGTTATGTCTCCTCGTCCTCCAGCGGCAATAAAAGCAGCTTGAGTAGCTTGAGAATTAGCGATTACTAATGATGCAAAACGATTAGCCAGCGTCACAATAATGCGAATATTGGTTTGGCTAAAGTGTTCCGGAGAAATAATATCATGCAAGTGATAGACGAGAGGACGACGTGCGATAAAACTAGCGATCGCACCCACAACTAAAGCTTTCTGAGTGTTAGCGTAAATTAAATCGCGATCGCGACTGAGATGAACTACCTTAGCGATTAAAGGTGCGAGGTTGCCAAAACTTTTTAACCCTTGTGCCAAATTGCTTTCTTTGCGGACTGCGATCGGATCGGTTGCTAAAACTTCAACGGGAATATTGTGCTGTTCTAGCAAATGTCTGAAAGAGCCATCCGCAAACAATCCAATTAAACAGCTATCTCGATAAGGTTTAGCAATATCTAGCAGGCACAGTTCCGCACCGCCCGGTTTTCCACTTTGGTCTAAAAATAGAATTTTCATAATCCTAATTTGAAATTGGAAATTTATCTGCGTGCATCTGCGTGCATCTGCTTTCATCTGCGTTCAAAAAATCAAAAAGCAAACGCTGCAAATGCTGCCGACCCAAATCTGACGCACAATATTTTTGTGCAAACTGCCTGCCATTTTCACCGAGTTGCTGACATTTGACAGGATCGTTCCACAAATCGCGAATCGTTTTTGCTAAAGCATCGGGCGAAAATGCTTCGCAAGTGATGGCATTGCGATCGGGAAACACATAATCGCTGACACCAATCGAATTTGTGATGATAAATGCCTTACCAAGGTGCATTGCCGCCACAAGCGTAATATGACCGCAAGGTACTTCCGAACCTTTGAGCGGTAACACCATAAAACGCGAATATTTGAGGATATTCATGGCCTGGGATTCGGGAATATTTACCAAAGCTTTCACATTCGGTGGAACGCTTAGATTTTTTAAGTTATGCGGTCTAACCACAATCACCATTTTGATATCCGGCAGTTTTTCCATCGCTGCCATCAGCGTTTCGTAATCTCGCGCATTGCCACCGATCGCACAAATATAATCCCCTGTTTCTAAAGGTTCTTCAGGCTCAATTTGAGGTACAGCCATACTCCAAAAACGCATTTCGATCCGTTCTGGCGGTATATCGAAATATTCGCTGTAGAATTCCTTTTCCCACTGTGAATAAACGATAAACTTGCTAATTTTTGTGCAAGCCCATTTATACAAGTGATACCTCAAACCGTGCGGCAGATTGTGAAAATTAAACGAATAGGCAATATGATTTGTTTTTATTCTTAGCAAGGTAGCAAACAAAACGCACCACAATGATAGTCGCGGATTATGTGTGAATAACAGGTCAGCTTGCTGTTGCTTTGCACAACGAACAGCTTCTAGGCAAGTGCGGAACACAGAAGTTCGCAAATACCTTTCGATTTCTCCCCGCGACTTATCCGCATAAAAGTACCAGCGCAGTTGCTCTCGATCGAGTTCAGGCGCAAACCATTTCCAATTGTCTCCCCAAAAAGGTGTGCAGCAAACGATCGATGCAGGTTTTTTCATAACGATTAACGCGAGCTACAACTTTTACTTTTGTTTGACTTTTGAGAGATTGCACCTCTGTGTTTAGGATGCTTTAGGCTTTCACCGAAACGCACCGTAATTATTTTGTTCTAACTTTGGCTATCCTAATCTTAAATATGCTAGTTTTACATCTAACTCAAGTAGTGTTTAATGGATGTAAATTGCCTTTCCTTATACCAAAAGTATGAGATTCTTTTTGATGGCTGTAGTACTTACGCGCTGCCATAGCCATGCCAAGAAATCCCCACATAACTACACCGAAAATACCCAATTGTACGCTGTTCAAACCAATCTGTGCGAAAACGGCGATCGCAATAGCGCGAGCCCCACTAAAAACCGGATCGAAGCTTGCCTCAGAACTTTGAAATATATTGAAAAAAAGCAGGAGAAGTCCGCCAAGGTAAGGTATAGTTCCAAACCAACCCAGCGCAAACAACATAATCAAAACGCCGCTATCGTAGCTACCAAAATCACCGCCGATATTTAATGAACTTCCCACTCCCCTACCAATAAACTCAGACACAGCTAGACCCATCGCTTCATTGTAGCCTTCTGCTCTGGCATTGTAACTTGTATCATTTTTAGTATTAGTCAGTGATTCAATCCGCGAATTGATAACATCAGAAAAAGGCTCAATTGTTGTGAGCGGAATGACAAACAATGCCATGATTAGAATGGTAATGACTAACCGCATTTGCAGACGCGGCTTTAAAGATGGGACGAAGACAACTAACCCCATCAACCAGCCTAACCAAGCAGAACGTGCTAAAGATAGCAAAAAAGATAAGTAGCCAAATGCAGCCGCAGGAAAAGTTAAAGGTGTTTTGTTACTAAATAACAGTATTAAACCTGCCATCATCACGACGGCAAAAGGTTGGGGCGAGTTGATCGTACTAAATACGCGAATTCCCAAAGGTTCGGGAGTACCGAAGACTACTGTACCTGCATTGTTAAGCCAGAATTTATCCCACTCAGGCGCTACCAAATATTGCACTACTCCGTAGCCTCCAGTCAGTAACACGCCCCACAGAAAAGTGCGTTGAATATTCTGCTTAAGCTTGGGATAATCTCGCCAGTGTATAAATAAGTGGAAACCGAAAAGAATGGGAGTTATCCAACCCAAATAACTGAGGATAGCGCCTGCGATTGAGGCGTTAACCACTCCGACAAGAAAGCCGTAAAATGAACCGAAAACGCACAGGATAAAAGGTAAGCCACCCTGCTGATACGATTTGGGAAGGTATCTTACAAAGGTAATAATAGTAACCAATGTCACTAAATATGGTGACAGCAGAATAGGACTGGGATCTGTCCAACCGCTTTGATAATCTGCTAAGCGGCGCACCCAAGGTGTGAGGAACCATATCCACCAGGTAAAACCCAAGTAGAGGATAGGGTATCGCAAATAAAGGAAAAGTCCAACGGCAAAAGTTCCCGCTGGAAAAGTCAGATTTACGATGCGTCCAGCACGCACCAGTATGCAAAGTGCGGTAAAAAGGATCAACCCGATAATTACCATCCAAGCTTGTGCTGGTTGGAGGCGTAGGTGAAAGCCTTTTGTAGGAGAATTAGGCATGGACGAAGCTAGGGGCTAGGGGCTAGGGGTTAGGGGTTAGGGGTTAGGGGTTAGGGGTT
>NZ_JACJPW010000085.1 GCF_014696265.1 Aerosakkonema funiforme FACHB-1375
GTGGGGGAGCGGGAGAGCGGGGGAGTGGGGGAGCGGGAGAGTGGGGGAGTGGGGGAGTAGGGGAGTGGGAGAATAAATCTTTTCCCTTTCCCCTGTTTCCTCTTCCCTCTCCCTCTTCCCGACGCCCGACGCCCGACGCCCTAGCCTCTCCCTTTTGACTTTTGACTTTTCTGGCGATCGCTTTTGGCAAAACTTCGGGATAGGATCGAAATATGCCAAGCATAGATATCCTGGGTGTGCCCCACGCTTACGAGTTAACTGCTCCTACTGCCTCGGAACCGGTTTTAGTCTTCATTCACGGTTGGCTGTTAAGCCGCCGCTACTGGCAACCTCTAATTGAGCGGTTGGCACCGACTTATCAGTGTTTATCTTATGACTTACGAGGGTTTGGCTATTCCCAAATCAGCAGCAAGCCAAAGTCAAACGGTAGAGGAAATCTAGGAAAATCGAATTCAGACTCGACAACTTCTCTCTACACCCCAGATGTCTACGCTCGCGATCTGGGCATTTTGCTGCAAAAATTAAATATTTCTAGTGCCTGGTTGATCGGTCACTCTTTGGGCGGTACGATCGCCCTCTGGGGAGCCCAACAGTGGCCGGACTATATCAAGGGTGTCATCTGTATCAATGCGGGTGGCGGTATTTATCTCAAGGAAGCTTTCGAGCGATTTCGAGCGGTGGGCCAGCAGCTGATTAAATTCCGGCCCCGTTTGCTCTGTCATCTGCCTTGGATCGATTTGGTGTTTACTCGCGATAGCGTGGCTCGCCCGATCGCACGTACTTGGGGCCGTCAGCGCGTCATCGATTTTGTCATGGCTCACCCGGAAGCGGCGCTAGGGACTTTGCTGGACTCGACAACGGAAATAGAAGTAAATAGATTACCACAAATTGTCTCTAAATTGAAGCAGCCGGTTTATTTTATTGCCGGTGCGAATGATACGGTGATGGAACCTAAGTATGTCCGTCATTTGGCTAGCTTTCATCCCCTGTTTCAGTACTGTGGCGAGAATACGATCGAAATACCAAACTGCGGACATCTGGCAATGGTAGAACAGCCAGATACCGTCGCCACAGAAATTTTTACTATCCTTAGCCGTCACGCATCTTGAAGATTCGTAAGCGATCGCCCTTTAAATGTATTCTACAATACTGGCTTAAATATTAAATTTTTATTAAAATTTACAGGTTAGAGCAAAGATAGTGTTATAGCAGCGTGCTGACAGAAACCTTTGCTCTTGTGCAGTATGACTGACTTCGTGAAAGCTTTTGTCAGCCTACTTGCCTGAAAAAATCGATTGCTAAACGCCACATCAATGGTGACTATGTTCCCTCAATGCGAAACGATTAAACTTTCATCTCAAATTTCCGATCGAGATCTGATTGCTGATGAAAATAATCAGCTAAATCTAGCGCAACTCTCAGAAAGAAGCCGCAACTTGGCTCTAAGCAACAAAATAGCCTGCTAGTGTCGCAACGAGGAAGTCAAAAGTTAATCATGGATAGGGAAAAGGGAAAAGGGAAAAAATTTATTCTCCCACTCTCCCGCTCTCCCTCTTTCCCCACTCCATTAATAAAGCTGCATTACATCGGTAATAGCGAGGCGCGATCGCACTCCCAGCGTTAAAGGCGAGGTATGACCCCGATCGAGGTGTTCCGCCGCCGCGCAGCCAATCATCGCCGCGTTATCGGTGCAAAATTTAAGACTGGGGAAGATGACTCGCAAGTTGTGAGTTTCTGCGGCTGCTTGCAGATGTTTCCGCAGTCCGCTGTTAGCGGCGACGCCGCCGCCTACCGCAATGGTGTTGATGTTGCGATCGAGGGCGCAGGCGATCGCACGTCGAGTCAGCGATCGAGCTACAGTATCCTGGAAGCTAGCGGCAATATCATTCACCGGTAACGGCTGTACGCCTTCCTGTTCGAGTTTTTGTACCAAACGCAGCACAGCAGTTTTTAAACCGCTAAAACTGGAATCGTAAGGATGATAACCGCCACTAGGAAGCGAAACTTTACCTTCTGGGAGGGGAAAGGCATTGGGATTGCCTTCTCGTGCCAGCTTATCGATTGCTGGGCCACCAGGATAACCCAACTGCAACAACCGGGCCACTTTATCGAAAGCTTCACCCGCCGCATCATCGCGAGTTTCTCCCAGTTTTTCGTACATACCGCAATCTTTGACATAAATCAAGCTCGTGTGACCGCCGGAAACCAGCAGACACAAGAAGGGAGGCTCTAGATCGGGGGCGCTGAGGTAAGAGGCGTAAATATGTCCTTCCAGATGATGAACGCCCACAAAAGGCTTATTCTGAAGTATAGCCAGAGTTTTTGCAGCACTTAAGCCTACTAGCAAAGCTCCCACCAAACCTGGGGCGCAAGTGGCTGCGATGCCCTCAATCTCTGCCCAGTCCGTACCTGCCTCCTCAAAGGCTTGGGCTATGGCCTGGTTGATCGTTTCGACGTGTTGGCGGGAAGCCACCTCCGGTACAACTCCCCCATACTGTCGGTGGACTGGTATTTGAGAAGCGATGATGCTACTCAAAACTTTACGGTTCTTTACAATTGCCACCGCAGTTTCGTCACAACTTGTTTCAATTGCTAAAACTGTTGCCATTCACTGGTACTTTAAAAAATCAATGTGCTTTCCTAACAAGACTGGCTGCTTTCTAGTTTAGCCAGCTTGGTTGTACAAACAACTTCAACTTCTTGTTCGGAAAACTTATTGTTTTGTAACAAAAGGAAACAATCCATGCGACGATTGTTAGCTCTGATTTTTGCGATCGGTATCTGGTTCACTTTTGCCCCTGCTGCATCTGCTGACGTTGCTGGTCTTGTACCTTGCAAAGACTCCCCTGCTTTCCAAGAACGGGCAGCTAGTGCAGCCAATACTACCAGCGACCCCGCTTCTGGCCAAAAGCGCTTTGAACGTTATTCCCAAGCACTCTGCGGCCCAGAAGGTTTGCCCCACTTGGTCGTTGATGGTCGTTTAGACCGCGCTGGTGATTTTCTCATTCCTAGCGTTCTGTTTCTCTACATCACCGGTTGGATTGGTTGGGTAGGTCGTTCCTATCTGCAAGCCATCAAGAAAGATAAAGACGCAGAACAAAAAGAAATCATCATTGATGTTCCTTTGGCGATTTCCAAAGTGCTGACTGGGCCACTGTGGCCTTTGTTGGCTTTGAAAGAAATCACCACCGGTGAAATGTTTGCCAAGGAAGAAGAAATCCCAGTTTCTCCCCGCTAGTTTAGTTTTACCCCTTAATTAGGAGGATCGTTCGATGCAGCATTTGCTTAAGTATCTTTCCACAGCTCCAGTTATTGCCGCTGTTTGGATGACAATCACTGCTGGTATTTTGATTGAATTCAATCGCTTTTTCCCCGACCTGCTTTTCCACCCAATGCCGTAATAACCTATCTTTAGGCTTACTCGCTTAACGATTTGGTTACACCTAAATACGTATGCTAGTTTTTGCTTGACCTTATATCCGTAAGCCAAACTAGCAACAACCTTTGACAATTGGATAAATGTTTGAAACTCGCGATCGTTTATAGCCGTTGGGGTAGCGTCCTGTAAACGATCTCGAGTTTTATCTTTGTGTCTTTTGGCAGAGTATTAAAAAATTAACTTTTGTAAGGTTAAATCAGTACGCAAAGAAACCGGGTTTCTATGAAAAATCGTTGGTTTTCCGACTGTATATCTACGAAGAAACCCGGTTTCCGGTCGGGAGCGTGCGTAAGTCCTGAAAAAATTAACTTTTGTAAGGTTAAATCAGAAGCTGCACAATTGAACAAAGAGGAACTTGGCTGGTTTGCTGTCAACTATTGGCCTGATTGTAATTTCCACGATCGCAATCTCTCTGTACGCCACTAGCAATCCTCCCATGCCGGCTGTAAGCGTTACGGCATCAAGAGTACCAGACTCATTTAAATCGCCCGAAGGCTGGAACGAGTATGGCAGCGGTTTTCCGATCTGTGGCATTGGTGGTGCCCTGCTAGCCTATGCTCTATTGGCTTTGGACTTAACCAAATTTATCTCTAACTATTTGTTTCAATAAAAGTTAGGGAACGGCTAGTTTCTAATATAGAAACCTGTTTTCTTAAACAAAAATAGTTTCTATATTAGAAACAAAATGCAGGCGGTTTTTGCAGAAATAAAAGCCATCTCCCAAGAAACAGAAACATTTCTTGGGAGATGGATATCCGATGTTACCGGACTTGATATCGAAGAGCTTAGAGGATTTTGACAAATCCTCATTGAGGGAGAGGTTGGATCGAATGTTTAGACGATGATCGCCAAATCGCTAAAGCCGCTCTTGAATTGATCGAAGGTCAGATCGATTACTCCATCATAGAAATTACCAGAGTAGCGAGTAGGATCATTTCTTAAATTGTAGTCATTATCTTGACCCCAAGGATTTCGCACAACGACGTGTTCAGTACCGCCTTCATCTACATAGGCGTTTGTGACTGAATAGACATGACCACCAACCAATAGGAGACTTGATTGAGATGTCGCTGCCGCTATCGGGTTACCCTTGTTTAGTGCGTTGGTAATGTCATCGAAATTCAGCCGTTGCGTCTCATCAGAAGTAGCGCTAGTCCCAATAAGTTGTGCTTTGAAAAATGTGTCTTGAGTAAGGACTTCACCAGTGGCATGGTCTGTATTTCCAGCGGCGACACGGGCATACAAATCCCCCTTGCGCCCAGTAATTCGCTCAAGCGGATCTCTAGAATTATCCCCATTACCAATGAAAGTATAACCACCATAAACCTTTGTTCCTTGCAACTCTTTTTCTATGCCTTGTATGAATCCTGCATTAGCCGTTTGCTCCCTAAATACGGCATAAGCTTTCTCCGCCAAAGCTCCCCAAATTGAAGCATCGCTGTTTGCGAGAAGTTGTCTGCGATCAGGGAATGGAAATTGATCAGTTATTTCAGCCCCGTTGAGATCGACCGTGACTGGCAGCGTAATTTCTGTTGCAGTGCCACCCCTCTGAGCAAAAGGCATTTGGTCGTAATTAAACACCTTTTTAGTATTAGTATCTGTGAAGTTTATTGTTCCCTGACCCTTCACAGTTGCCACAGTTTGATCGACGGTGACGTAATATGCCTCACGGTTATCGTCAAAAAAGCGAAATGTATAGGTGCCATCTCCGTTTGTCGTAATGAAGGGTTCTGCCTTGATGTTTTTTGGAGATTGAGAAGTCGCAAAAACTGCCCCTAACGCTCCCATAAACGCACAGTCACCCAAATCACGTTGGTTGATGCCACGAATTCTGTCTTCCTTATCGTTACCGTAAAGCTCGCCTTCAATTTTTAAATGCTCAACATTAGTCTGCACCACAGGAGATTGGCCACGTGCTGTATCACCCGCTCCGATGTATATAGGTTGTGGATTTATTCCCTTGATCAGCCCTAGCGCGTTCTGAAGTACAGTACCATTGACGGCGGTATTTTGACCTGTTCGATCGATCGCATCGTTCACTTGAGTAAGCTGGAATTTGACAGAATCAGGCATTCTGAAGGATACCGCTTCGCGAGTTAATTCCTTCAAATCCGCTTGTTCTTGAACCGAAACCGTTCCATCGGCTGTTGCTTGGTTAATGAACGATAATACATCTTCACGCCCCAAAGTTGTTTTATTTGCCAGGAGACTTTGCATTCCCGGGTCGCCCAGAGTAACCGTACTGCCTTCACCTGTTAACGGTGTCGTCGTAACCGTGTAATGACCGTCACCAGCCCTATCTTTATCAGAACGATTGACTTGAATTTGGTAAGTAGTATTAGCCTGAGCAGTAAAAGTTAATTCCGAGTCAGTCTCGCCATTAGCATCATCATTGCTGCTAATAGCAACGCCATTGGCAAGCAGTTGTACGGAATTGTCAAATGTCTCAGATTCGACGTTAATGCGAATTTGCTCCCCTGGATTAACACCTTGCAGAGTGTAAGTATCAGATTCGTTGAGACCACCAGGAGTAAATGTCCCTGTAATCGTTTCATCACGACCGATCAGTGGAGTAGCTCCCGCTCCTGCTTCCACCGTTGAGGTGAGGGTAAAGCTTCCTGTTTGTTGCTCGTCCCAAGAAGTGACGCGAACTGCGTAATTAATTCCTGACTCGACGACAAAATTCAATTGGGAGTTGGTATTTTCGTCACCGATGTCATCATTAGAGGCAATGAACTCTTTTGTATCGGCATTAATCAGTTCTAGGTAAGAATCGAAGCTGGAAGAATTGAGGGCGATTTTCAATTCTTGCCCTGGATTCACCCCAGTTAAATCCAAACGGTAATCTCGTTTAAATGCGTTGATTTCATGCGGGTCAGGCAGGTCAGTATTGGTTATATTGTCAGAGACATTGCCACCATTAGCAGCTAGATTGCCCACAATGGTTGAAGAAGCTTGACCGGAAAGGGTGAAAGCACCTACAGCATTGGCATTAACACCGCTGACACGCACCATATATGGTGTACCTGGCTCCACAGTAAAATTGATCCGGGAGTTGGGGTTTCCGGAGCCAATGTTATCGTTTTCCGCAATCACTTCTCCAGTTACGAGATCCACCAGTTGCAAGTAAGTGTCATAAGCGGCTGTTAAGTCAAGTTGAACTTGCTGACCAGGATCGAGTCCGCTGAGGAGATACTCTTCTGAGTAGCTACCTTTACGATTCAGATTCGCTCCATCAGCTGCGTTTAAGTTGCCGCTAATTGTGCCTTTTCCACTTACCAAGTCAAATCCAGGCAGCACCTCATTTGGGGGTTTAGGATTGCGGACGGCATTATCACCCCCGGTGGTAATGTAATATTTGAAGAGTTCTGCGGGAGTGAGGTTAGAACTGTTAGGAGCAGAGCTTACCTGACTGTAGTATTCAGCATCGTAAGAATCAGATAACGGTCGCAGTTCGTTAATGCCAAAGTTGCGGAAGTGATCGTACAGTTGTTCGTTGCTCAACCCCGCTAAATCTTTATTAGCGCTGCGATAGTAATTGACATCAAATTCATCGGAAGATCGACGACCTTCGCGAATTCCAAAGGTGGCAAAATGCGACAGGATAAACTTGTTATAAGATGACAACTCTGCTGGATTATCTAGCACGGCTTCGGTTGACAAATTTCTAGTGCTAGCGTAATAGGTCAGCAGATCCGGATTGTTTAAATCGTAGTAGTTGAGGTTTAATGGATAAGAAAATTCTCGTCCTTCTGCCACCCCAAACATTGCCAGGTGCTGCAATGCTTGGTTGTTATCCAAGCTTTTCAGATCTGAGTTAACATCTCGATAAAAGTTGAGGTCAACAACGGGAGAAAACAGCCGTCCTTCTTTGACACCATTATTTTTTAGATGTAGGAAGGCTTGTTCTCGATTCCCTTGAAAAAATTGGTTGACATCATTATTACTTTGTAAGTAAAATTTTATGTCGCCAAATTGTGAAAAATTCCGCCCCTCAGCAACACCTTTATTTTGTAAATGGGCTAAAAGTTGCTGATTAGTAGTTAATCCGGCTGCTTGCAGATCCCCATTTGATGCGCGGTAGACGTTAAGATTGACAAAAGGGGAAAATTCTCTTCCTTCGTTTAGCCCAACTCTTTCAAAGTGGGCGCGTAGCTGAGCTTCTGTAGTTATACCAGCTTTAGCCAAATCGGGATTGGCAGCTTGGTAGTAACTGGCATCAAATAAATCAATACTCATCTGTTCACCCTGAATGAAGTTAATGATTATCTATCGCTGAAAAAGTGGCTAGGAACTATTGCCCAGACAAACCTCATCCCCCTAATCCCGTCTGGAATCTGGGATAAGGGGAGTATTTCTACCCCACGAGTTACTTTTAGCGCCAGGGGCAAAGGTTCCACTGTCCCGGCTTAGACTGGTAGCTGGAAAAGTGGTAAAATCGTTTATCTAGCGGCGCTGTAGATGCAGACGCCTCTGACAAAACTTCCAATTAGCAGGAATTTTTTCTTTGACGATTCCGATTAAAGCTTTTCTAAAAAACTTTGTCCAGATAAAAAAGTCACAGTAAAGTCACGTTATTTGTAAGAAATAAAACAAAAAAGTCAGAAAGTCAGAATAAAGTAATAACTTACACTCTGCTACTCGGTTACAGGATTTGGGTGCATTACAACGACTGGAGATACTTAAGCAACATGGATGTTGAAAAAGCCCTAGAAATTATAGATGCAGCTTTACAGGAAAAACGTTTAAATAAATTTGAAAAAATGGTGCTTAGTCAATGCTGGGAAGGACGCAGTTATGAAGAAATCGCTACGAGTTCGGATTACAATGTCGGTCATGTCAAAAATATTGGCTCTCAATTGTGGAAAAAGCTTAGCTTAGCATTCGGTGAAAGAGTCACCAAAACTAACTTTCGCACTGTCTTAAAACGCTATTCCTACTTTCAAAATCCCCTCCGCCAATTAGCAGCGCGAGAAAAAGAAAACGCTGTTTGCTTATATTTTTCCAATCCTTACCCCCAACAATACTGGCAAGAGTTTATTGATGTTTCCTATTTTTATGGACGTACCGCAGAACTCGCTACCGTAAAAACATGGATCGTGCAACACCGCTGCCGAATGGTAGCATTATTAGGAATAGGCGGAATCGGCAAAACCGCTTTTGCGGTGAAATTTGCTCAACAGCTTCGGGATGAATTCGACTATATCATTTGGCGAAGTCTGAGCCACGCACCAGATCTCGCTGATGAGTTAGCAGCAATGATTGGGTTTCTCTCCAATCATCAAGAAATAACTCTTTCAAACGATTTAGATAGTCGCATTTCGCAACTGATTGACTATTTGTATCGGTATCGGTGTCTGGTAATACTAGATCAAGTGGAATCACTTTTTGAAAGTGGCGAATTGGTTGGCAAATATTGCCAAGGATACGAAGACTACGGCAAACTCTTTAAAAGATTTGGACAATCTTTATCAAATAGTTGCTTGCTGCTGACGAGTCGGGAGAAGCCAAGGGAAATAGCTTTATTGGAAGGAGAAAAGCTACCTATCCGCTCTTTACAGATAAAGGGTTTATCAACAGCAGAGATTACCAAAATATTTAAACTTAGAGGTTCATTTTCAGCATCCGAGTGGGAGTGTAAAACAATTGGTGAATACTACAGCGGTAATCCTTTACTGTTAAAAATAGTGGCGACTAAAATTCAAGAATTATTTAATGGAGATATTTGTCATTTTCTATTTTTACAGCAACAGTGTAACCTAATTTTTGATAATATTAGCGAGCTTTTAGAAGAACACTTTAACCGTTGTTCGGATTTGGAAAAAGAAGTAATGTATTGGTTGGCAATTAATCGAGAACCAATGAGCATAGTAGAACTGCAATCAGATATTTTATCTCTGGAATCAAAGCAAAAGTTACCCGATCATCTGATTTCTTTGGAAAGGCGATCGCTCATAGAAAACAACTCAGCAACTTACACTCTTATATCAGAAGTTAAAGATTATGTAAATAATCGTTTAATTATGCTTATTTATCACGAGATAACTTTTAATAAAAAAGACCTGATACATCGCCTTTGCCTGTGGAAATATCCAACGGTAGAAAATATTAATTCAGAAGAGATAAATTTCATATTAAAGCCAATCGTCGAAAAACTGTGGCAACATTTTGGAGGTCAAGCTAATCTAGAAAAAAGACTGAACGAGATTTTATTAGAAATGCGATCGCGAGTTTCCAATCTGCAAGGATATGGAGAAATAAATATTATTAATTTACAAAAAGTAGCTGCAATCGAGCCCAAAAATACCGCAAAAAAACCGCAGGCAAGCATTGATGAATGCCGATGAAATTATCTGCGTTCATCAATGCTTGCCTGCCGCAACACCTCCGCTACCAAACTGTTTTCTTAAAGGTAAATGCGTGGTATTAGCCATCGACCGATCGAAAATCCGGTTGGGAGGATGTGTGAGTAACTCCTATGCGGTTTTAAATTTGAACTTAGCATCGAGCAAAAAGCGCTGCTTCGAGGTTTTTGAGAGCTGTTTCCAAATCGTCATTGACAATTTGGATATCGAATTCATTAGCAGCTTCAATTTCCTCTTTAGCGCGGCGGAGGCGACGAGTAATGGAATCTTCGGAATCTTGACCTCGACCGCGAATGCGATGCTCTAGTTCGCATAGGGAAGGTGGCAAGATAAATAGACGCAAGGCGGTAGGAAACGTCTGTCGAATTTGTCTTGCTCCTTCTAACTCAATTTCTAATATCACGCACTTGCCTTGAGAGATAAGCTTTTCTACGGGTCGGCGGGGCGTACCGTAGTAGTTGCCGGCAAATTGAGCCCATTCCAGCAGCTCGCCATGCTTCACCATTTCCTCGAACTCTTCGATACTGACGAAGTAATAATGCTGTCCGTCTATTTCCCCTGGACGGGGAAGACGGGTAGTTACGGATACGGAAAGTTCGAGTTCGGGATGGTGTTTGAGGAGCGATCGCAGCAATGTACCCTTGCCGACTCCACTTGGCCCCGTAAAAACGATCAGTCTGCCTGTCTGCATATTAACCATTTGAGATTTGAGATTTTAGATTTTAGATTGGTTTTTAGTCCAAAATCCCAAATCTAAAATCCAAAATGGACAGGTTTAATGTTCGCTAGCAGCACCATCTTTACTGATCACGAAGCGATTGGCGACCGTTTCCGGCTGAATCGCTGAGAGAATAACGTGGCTAGAATCAGTAATGATGACAGCCCTAGTGCGACGCCCGTAAGTTGCGTCAACTAGCTGGCCCCTATCCCTCGCGTCAGTGATGATACGCTTAATAGGGGCAGACTCCGGGCTGACAATGGCAACGACCCGGCTTGCAGAAACGATATTGCCAAAACCAATGTTGATTAGCTGAATATCCATGACAAATTGACCGCCTACCGATATGAGGAGCTAGTAATATAATTTCAATGGTAATTCCAAAAATTTGGACTTACAAGCCTAAAAAAGACGATTGCTCTTGTTTTTAGCTTATATTTATTGTTTTTCACCTTTTTCCGAATTTGACATCAATCAAAAGATATATAACTGAAGGGCTACTAAAAGGCCACACTGACCCGAAGCGGGTACAGTGTGGGTAGTTTACTCTTACCTGAAACTTTAACGAACACAATCACAATATAAAGATTGTGTAAAATCAACTACTCCTTATGGACAGTACAGTTATGCCCACTTTAGTCTGAAAGAACAGGGAGCGAGAGGTCTGAGTTCGGTATGTCAATCTACTAAGGGATGCGTCTTACTTAACCTGGATTCAGTAAACCTCAGACAAACAGCACAAGGGAAACTAGGGAGGAAAAACGATGATCCGCATACACCACACATTATTCGCACTGGCAGCCGCAGGGGTGGGAATGTTCTCGATACCCGCAGTAGCGAACGCCTTCTCGCTAGTGGATAGAACCGGTTTTACCGATACTCAGTTTAACGATCTCATCAAGACGGGAAAATTTACAGAATTGTTCGTTGCTGAAAGCCGTATTGGTAACAACAGTACGAGTACCGCCGAGCGTGAATTAGGTATAAATACAGCTATCATACCTGACCCTAACAATCCCAATCAACTGGTGGGTGGTTTGCCTGTTGTTTCTGGCGAACGTGCTTGGACAAGTGGCGCTCTAGTGGATTTCGTTTTGGAATATACGGGAAGCTTGGTTAAGTATACTGTTGGCGGTCAGCTGCTCAGCAGTACTGCTTTTAGTGGCCCTGTAACTGACATTTTCCTCCGCACCCGTGCTGCTGGAGACGTCTCGAAGGGAATAAATGGTAGCACAATGGGGTTGAGCGACCTGGTTTTTGAAGAAGTGGGAATTGGCAGTTTGTCTTCTTCCGTTACAGGCACCGGCTCTGATGTAGATTATCTCCAGATCGCCAATATATCTGCGCCCTTCAAGCTGACCGGTAAGTCTATGATGAGCTGGATTGGCAACAACCCCAAAAATTCTCAACTCGCTTATCAAATCAAAGTTGGTAATACAGAGTCTCAAAGTATACCTGAGCCTGCTACTGTGGGTGCGCTGTTGCTGACTGGTGCGCTGGCTTTGGGTAGCAGAAAACAGCAAAAAGCTTGAAGAGGGGATGGAAAGTTAAAAGTAAAAAGTCAAAAGAAAAAATAGAAACCGGGTTTATTTGCCCAAGTCTTATAAACTAAGGATTGGGGAATAAATCAAAAAAGTTTCGATCGTGCAACCTGTTGATTTCACAACTCTGACGGCTGCTAGCAGCGATTTGAGAGCCAACTGGCTACCATCGCGCATCGAACAAGTTTATCAGCGCGATCGCTACACCATTGCCCTAGCTTTGCGAACTCTCAAGGGACGCGGTTGGCTGACTGTTTCTTGGCATCCCCAAGCAGCACGCCTCTGCATTGGCAATCCGCCGCCCAGAACGCCGGATACGTTTACGTTCAGTCAGCAGTTACGGCATCAATTAGGGGGTTTGGCACTGATAGCAATTGAACAGATTGCCCCTTGGGAGAGGGTTTTAGACTTCCAGTTTGGTAGGCGTCCCGGAGAACCTCCTCTCTGGCATCTCTACTTAGAAATCATGGGCAAATACAGTAATGTCATTCTCGCTGATGCTGACAATTTAATTATTACTGCCGCTCATCAAGTCAGTCCACAACAATCGAGCGTCCGTCCGATCCTGACCGGACAACCCTACGAGATTCCACCAGTTCTCACCGATCCTATACCCAGTTCGATCGAATCTCAACAGCGCTGGCAGGAACGAGTGAGTCTGGTACCTGGGAAAATCGGGCGCTCTCTGCTGAAAAATTATCGGGGTTTAAGTTCTTCTTTGGTACAGTCGATGGTAGCAGCCGCAGGACTGGAAGCCGATCGATCTACGGAAACTTTAACTCCATCCGATTGGCAGGGTTTGTTTGTTAAATGGCAAGAATGGTTGCGAGTATTAGAAGAGTCTAAATTTCAATTTGGTTGGATAGGGAAAGACCTAACGGATCGACCCCTTTCCCTGCAAGGTAAGGAGTCGGGACAGAAATCGGATTCGATTCGATATGAAGGATACACGGTACTGGGTTGGGGTGCGATCGAACCAGCTAAAGATATCCATACTTTGCTCGAGCGCTACTATACCGAAGAACTCGATCGACAAGAATTCTCTCAGCTACGCCATCAACTCAGTCAGAAACTCAACAGTATTTTAGGAAAATTGCGCGTTAAGGGTCAGACCTTTGCGGAACGCTTGCAGCAGTCTGACGGAGCGGATTTGTACCGACAGCAAGCAGATTTGCTCATGGCGCATCTCCAGGAATGGGAACCTGGCTTAAAATCGATTACCTTGCCTGACTTTAACACCGAAAATCCCGTTACTATTCCACTTGACCCAGAAAAGAATGCCGTCCAAAACGCTCAAGCACTGTATAAGCGTCATCAAAAACTCAAACGCGCTCGTGCTGCGGTTGAGCCGCTGCTAGCGGAAGTGAAAGCGGAAATTGATTATTTAGAGCAGGTAGAAGCAACTGTATCTCAACTGGAGATATACACAACTTCGGAAGATTTACAAGCCCTGGCAGAAATACGGGAAGAATTGATTCAACAGCGATATCTTGAAGAATTAGAATACAGCCGCGCTAACAAAAACGACGAGGAATCTCATCCGTACCGTTTCCGTACTCCCAGCGGGTTTGAGTTATTGATCGGTCGCAATAACCGCCAGAATGATCGGCTGACGTTTCGGGTTGCTGGCGATTACGATTTGTGGTTCCACACGCAAGAGATTCCTGGAAGCCACGTACTCTTGCGCCTGGAGCCAGGGGCTGTACCCGATGAAGCGGATTTACAGTTTACTGCCGATCTTGCTGCTTACTACAGCCGTTCTCGACAAAGCGATAGGGTTCCAGTAGTTTATACCGAACCCAAGTACGTCTACAAACCTAAAGGAGCAAAGCCTGGAGTGGCTATTTACAAGCAAGAACGGGTTATTTGGGGTTGTCCTCCGCAGGCTATTAAGTATATCACGCAAAGTGACCAAAATTAAAAACTGACTTACGTGTTTTAACGGTGGATTTGGTACATAACAGCGTAGACTATAGAAATGGAGGTATATGGGAAGTACCTCTGTCTAAGGAAATAAATATGCAAGGTAAACTTTTGTAAATTTGTTTCTCATGTTACAATAAGTTTACAGAGCTTTACCGACTGTGAACTTGGGAACGCACAGTTGGAATTTCCTCGAATTGAAGCGACAACACAACGTTTTTAATTTGTCAAGCCAGTCTTTGAGGAGGCTGGTTTTTTGTATTTAATATTAAAAATTTGTATAGAATCTTTACAAATCTGTTAGCGATCGCTGGGGCTAGAAACCGGGTTTCTTTAAGAAACCCGGTTTCTTTGCCAAAGACTATTGGCTGATGCCTAGAAACTAAATGTCGTTCGGATTGTACCGATGATGACATCTTCGTTGTTAGCGTTGTGGTCGGGTGCTGTCAGCCAGATTACTCCGGGAGTAATGGAGATATTATCGCTGACTTGAATTTGGTAAAATCCTTCGATGTGATAGGAGGCATCGTCATCATCGCCACCTAAACCAGCGTTAAACAAATCGTTGGATAAAGCACTACTCGCATCAGCGATCGGCTCAATGCCAACAATAATACCTCCCATGTTCCCTTTTTTACCCAGATCTGGAAAACCAAGGGTAACCGCACCGTTAAAGATATCAAGACTGCCACGGTTGATTTGTCCGCCCAGGGTAGAAAGAGTGCGAGTATTGCTGTAGCCAGCCCATCCACCCAGGACAAAATTACGAGCTAGTTGCCAAGAAAATTCTACACCGTAGGAATTGCTGGAAATGGGCAAATCGTTGTCGCCGGCAAGTGGCTGATTAGCCGCCAAATACGATCGCAAATTCGCAACTCGGCTGCCTGTTCCCATGTCTCTGTTGTAAGAGTGTACGTAGGTCAAACCGAATTTTAAACCACCAGTCTTAAACACCGCTTGTGCCAGCGCCCCGTAAGGCCCACCAAACAAACCGTTCCCATCACTAGGGTTGTTGACTGAGGTGCCTTGATAGCCCAAACTGATTTCGATGTTATCGTTGAGTTCGTGCCTGAGTCCTATGCCGGCACCATCAGCGAGATAATAAATACCGTGGCGGGTGCCGAAACGAGACAACGCACCGCTACCGCCATCTCCATCTAGCACGTTCAGAGTATCGGCAAAGCTATCCGACCCGGTAGCATTTGCGCCAATCACGACCTCAGTACGTTTGCCTATGGGGAAAGTGTAGGATAACTCATCCAGGACGATATTATTATTACCCGATTCCTCAAAAGGGCCACCAGCAAAGGATAGGTCTCCTTCCGGCGTCAAAGTAGAAGTTGCGGAGAATGCACCCAGGTTTCCTGCTTGCAATCGCGTTCTCAACCTATCTCTGCCGCTAAAGCTGGTTTCAAAGTTGAGACGAACTCTGTCACCAAATATAGGTTGATTGTCGATGTCGCCGCCAAAGGCATTATCCCCTTTCGCAATACCTGCCACCGCAAAAATTGCTTCTCCAGCCAGTTTGGTAGTGGTAGAAAACTGTTGCGCTTCCAGTCTGGCGGTGCGTGCTTCCAGTGCGTCTACGCGACCCCGCAGGGTGGTAAGTTCAGCCCGAAATTCTTCTTGCAGACGGCGGATTCTTTCTAAATCCTCTGCGCTGATGTCCGGACGTATTGTACCGATTAGTTCTTGAATCCGATTCAAGCAGGAGTTTAACCCGGCAGCGAATTCGTAGCGGGTCATGGCCCGGTTGCCCCGATAAGTGCGATCGGGATATCCTTCAATACATCCGTAGCGCTCTACCAGAGATTGCAAAGCTTGGAATGCCCAGTCTGTCGGTTGCACGTCACGCAGTTGGGAAACGGAAGTTACTTGAGAGAGAGAGTTTTGCGGTTTTTGGTTGTTGTAGCGGTTGATTTGCTCTAGGATACTTGACGCATCAGACTGCACTTCTGGTGTCGCCGATACTTCTTCGGCTTGGGACGCTGGCATCCCCACTAATGCGATCGCTAATGTTGCGCCCAATATGGCTGGGCTAATTAGCACATAATTACACAAAATTTTCAACATATCGAAATTTTTCACCTCACACCACTTTCAGATTAGCAGGATCGACCCTTTGTAAACTCTCATTAAGCCCATCCTATCTTCTGTGCAGAGATTTAAAAGGTTTTTTTATGGGTTTTTTCTAGTTTACAAAGACAGTAATTGGGCAAATCAAATGTTTTATCGCCCAAATTAGTATATATAGACTAAATATAGCCTATATACCCTGTTTTTATGACATTTACATTCCTTAAGCCCAGAAAAAGCAAATTTGTACAAGAATGAGTTTTATTCTCGCGTCTAAGTTAGAATTAGATCGGTTCTCATTTTGTACTCGCCAGGATCGCTTCTGGCTTTCCCTTTCAGCACAAAAACCGTGATTTGCCCTAAATTGCAAGGATTGCTAGTAGCCTTGTTGTTGCCAATGTTAGCAACTGCTGGCTGCAACCAATCTAATTCAACCGTTACCCCTGCCCGACAAGGAGAGGAGAATAAAGTTTCGCCCCCCGCCCTTGTAGGGACGGGTGCTGGAGAAGTAGGTTTGTCCGATCGCAACAGTCTGACAAGCGGGTCTTCCTCTCAGTCGCGACCGATCGAAGTTGTGACGACGTTTTTGCCGATGTATTGGTTTACCAAAGCGGTAGCAGGTAATTTAGTTCGGGTAGAAGTTTTGCTGCCTCCGGGTACTGAGGTGCATGAGTATCAGGCAACACCAAAAGATGTACAGGCGATCGCGCAAGCAGATGTGCTGGTGAAAAATGGCTTGGGCTTGGAAGAATTTCTGGAAAATACAATAAAAAATGCCCGAAATACCCAATTAAAACAGATTGAAGCCAGTAGGGGCATTAAACCTTTACAAGAAATTTCCCCAGTCGTTGAAGTAGCCGACAAAGCCGATCGAGACCACAAACACGAACACGAACACTCTGCTGGCAATCCGCACGTTTGGCTCGATCCCATATTAGCGATCGAACAGGTGGAAAATATTCGCGACGGTTTAATTGCCGCCGACCCTGGAAACAAAGTCACCTATCAGGCAAATGCTGCCGCTTACATTCAGCAATTACAAGCACTCGATCGCGAATTTCAACAGCGTTTGCAGCAATATCCCAACTGCACTTTTGTTACTTTCCACGACGCTTATCCTTATCTGGCACAAAGATATCAGCTTAAACAAGTTGCGGTAGTCCAAATTCCGGAAGATCAACTTTCACCAGGGGATATACAAAAGACGATATCAACTGTAAAACAATACAAAGTTAAAGCCTTGTTCGGTGAATCGGGAACAGATAACAAATTGCTAAAAAACCTTTCGCAAGATTTAAAATTAAACCTGAGTGTGTTGGATTCACTGGAATCTGGGTCAGTAGATCCGCAGCATTACTTTACTGCTATGAAAGCTAATCTGCAAACCCTTGAAGCTGCTTGCCGATAGACGAAAAATGCGAGCGGTTCCAGTCGAGCTTTAATTAAGAAGTTAAATTGTATGAATTTAACTTGCAATCACATAGGATCTGGAGAGTATTTATCTTTAATAAACTCAGATTCACAATGAAAATCGATTCTTTTCTGCTTGCGTGCGTCAATAATGAAAAGCATTAAACAAGAAACAATATTACCCCCGGTTTTAAAGGTAGAAGGCTTAACGGTATACCGGGGTACTTACCCAGCTGTTCGGGATGTTTCATTTGAACTTCTGCCCGGTACGGATACGGCAGTGATTGGCCCAAACGGTTCCGGTAAAAGTACGCTTGTCCAAGCAATGCTAGATTTGATAGCGCCCACTTCTGGAACAGTGGAAATATTCGGTCGTCCCGTGAAACGGCTAGGACGTTTGCGGCGCGAAATTGGCTACATTCCCCAACATTTTATTTTCGATCGCTCTTTTCCCATTTCTGTAGCTGAATTGGTAGGCTTGGGATGGGATAATGAAAGGCAAAAGCTTTTCCAAGCCGAGTTGTGGGAACGAAAGCAAAAAAGGCAAAAGCATAATTTTCGGATTTTTCCTTTTTCGTTATCTTGGCACAACCCGGAAAAGGAGGAAGCGATCGCTCGATCTTTGCAACGTGTGAATGCCTACCACCTCCGCAAACAAGCGATCGGTACTTTAAGCGGTGGCGAACTCAAACGGGTATTGCTAGCTTACTGCTTGGTGAGTCCGCGACGGTTGTTAGTGTTGGATGAGGCTTTCGCAGGAGTGGATGTTTCGGGAGAAGCAGATTTTTACGCTTTACTCAACGAACTCAAAAATGAGCAATATTGGACTATTTTACAAGTTTCTCACGATCTAGATATGGTCAACCGTCACTGCGATCGCGTCCTCTGTCTCAACCAAACTTTAGTTTGTTCTGGATCTCCTGACATCATTCTTTCCCCAGAAAACTTACTAGCAACCTATGGCCCAGCTTTCAGTCGCTATCAACACCGACATTAATTTGAGATGTGAAATTTGAAATTTAATTAAATCTTAAATCTCAAATCTCAAATTTGAAATTCAAGCTGGTTCATCCAAATGTTCTGCTACTGCTTGATAGAGTTCCAATACATGACGATCTTGGAGGCGATAAAAAACATTACGTCCCTGTTTGCGATAACTCACCAGTCGCATTGCCCGCAATACTCGCATTTGATGAGAAACTGCTGATTCGCTCATTTCCAGCGCCGCTGCCAAATCGCAAACGCAGAGTTCTTTCACTGCTAAAATTGAGAGAATTCGCAGGCGATTTGCATCGCCTAATAGACTGAAAAATTCCGCCATCCGCTGAGCTTTTTCTGTGTTGAGGATTTGTCCTTGCAGATGGTGGACATCCGCAAGCTCAACAGGGTGTGGCGGATGGCAGGCAAGGTTTTCCGGTTCTTTAACGACATTAGTTAGGGAATGATTAAAGCTTGGGCGAATTGGCATATTAAAGTTACAACTCAAATAAATTTTTAGGTTTTTTTGTATTTCAAGGTGTTTGAATAATGATTTTGCTAGACGAACTTGCTCAATATAATCCTAACTTATTCGCCGTTACTCCTGGCAGCAACTTGATAGAATTGCTACAGTTTCCTTTTATGCAGCGTGCGATCGCAGGTGGCGTCTTGATGGGATGCTTGGGAGGTTTACTCGGTAGCTTCGTCACTCTGCGACAGTTGTCTTTTTTTAGCCATGCAGTCGGTCACTCTGCTTTGGTAGGAATTGTTTTAGGTGTGCTGCTACAGTTAAACCCCACCTGGATGCTGCTACCCTTCACCGTCGCCTTTGGTTTAATCGTACTCTATTTAATCGACCAAACCGATCTAGCTAGCGACAATATTCTTAACGTTGTCTTATCGGGGACTTTGGCGGTTGGCATTATCCTCAGCGGATTGATTCGCGGCTATCGAGGCGGATTGATGAATGTCCTATTCGGCGATATTTTGGCGATCGACCTGACAGACATAGTATTAACTGTATTATTATTGCTCAGTGCAGCTATTTATCTTTTATCCACCCTACAGCAGCAAATCCTGTTGACCCTTAATCTATCTGTAGCTAAGGTTCAAGGCATCCCAGTCCAACTGCATCGGTACTTATTTGTTGTACTGCTTTCCCTTACAGTTGCCTTGGCCACTAAAGCTGTAGGTATTCTACTGGTCAATGCCTTTCTTGTCATCCCAGCTTCTGCTGCCAAATTGCTCAGTCACCAATTTAGCCATTTTCTGGCAATTTCCGTAATTTTGGGAGTCTTCAGCAGCATTTTCGGCTTACTTTTGTCCGGTCTTCTCAACTGGGCTTCCGGCCCAAGTATCGTATTAATCCAATTTTTAGTATTTTTAGCTGTTATCGGTTTTAGCAAGCTAAAAATACAGCAAAGCTGAGATTCGCTTGTTGGGTGAGCATTGCTCACCCGACGAATGTTTTAGCAGCCACAACCGTGATGGCCGCAACCTTTGCCATCGCTATGACCGTTAGCGCAGGAATCGCTGCAATAGTATTTGCCATCCTTTTGCACGGCTTCGGAAATAGAGACTACACAGAGGCAAGGTTCACAAGCGCATTTCATCGTGTTTACGGTAGTCATGGTTTTCTCCCGATCGATTGTTTTTTTTATTCTAACGTATGAACAGCAATTCAGATATTTTTTTATAAATTTTTAACGATCTCAGTAAGAGACTTTGTTGAGCCCAGTTAAATCGGATGTCAGGGTAAGGCTAAAATTATTTCAGCAATTTTAGCGATGGGGGCTTGCCAAAACCCAGATAGGTTTGCTAATTTAGTTAAGCGCTGGAAAAAAAGCACAGCCGCCGGGATAGCTCAGTTGGTAGAGCAGAGGACTGAAAATCCTCGTGTCACCGGTTCAAGTCCGGTTCCTGGCACTCCACAAAAAACCTTGAAATTAAACGATTTCAAGGTTTTTTAGCTTTCAGAGGCATAACCGATCGAGAGACAGCAGTTATAATTTGAGCGTAACAATCCCGCATTTTTGATATCTTTACGGCCAAATAGTGTGTGGTTTTAGAAGAGCGATCGCTCGAGTCAGAAGGAAGGGCTGAAGACTCAGAAAAACCACTGCTAAAATATTGACCGACTAGAATTGAGAAGTAGTTTTACCTACACACTCATACTTTACTCAATCAGCGGCGTTAAAATTTTCATCGGGCACAAACAAAAAAAAACGCGGATTATTTGAGTCGATCGCCATAACTATAAAGACATTCCCAACCAGTAATGCTAGATTTAGGTTTTAATCAAAATAGCGGTAATCTGGCATACCTGTCGGCTTCCGCTCGCCGCTTTCGCTTTCACTTGCCGCAGGCATATCGTGCAGGGTGCTTTCGTAGGCGATCGGGCGAAATCAGATCTGGGCTTTTTCCCAGATTGCCTCATGACTCACACTTGCAGTTGAGAGACCGACTCTGATGAGCGTGCCTATAGATCTTCAAAAACGGCTTTCTGATGCTCCAGTAAAATCGGAATCCGCTTGGCAAATTAATCCGAGCGGTTGGCAGGAGTTAGGGGCTCAATTGGTATATACCCAAGACGCATCTGGACAATATTTATCTTTTTACTGGCAGGAAGCAGAACGCTATGACCTGCGCCCGGAAGCGATCGCCTTTAGCTCAACGAACGAAGCATTTGGCCCAACAGCAATTGACCCGTATCTGGAGCGTTTGCGGCAGATACTGGAAACTCTCGTACCCCAGCGTTTCCAGTGTCAGTTCCGCTACAGGGAATATACCTTCCCCTTCGATTTAGTCATCAGCCCAATTTTAATGCCCGATGGCAGCGCTACCCGAGTGCTGGTCATGGGCTCTCAAGTAGAGCCGCACTTAGCAATGGTATCTAACAACTCCATTGCGGCAGCCCAAACGATAGAAGCAAATCTGGATATACAAGATGAATTAAGCGCTTGTTCTAAAGAGAAATTATCTACAACATCGTCTGGGGTAGATGAACCATCAAGTTTTAAAAATTACCAAAAACTGCTCAGCAAAATTTCCCGCAATATCCGGCGTACCTTAGATCTGGATACCATTTGGCAGCAAGCGGTAGACGATCTGGGGCAAGGGTTGGGTGTCAGTCGCTGCATTATTTGTCCTTACAGTCATTCCGATCCAGAAGTAAAGGTAGTAGCTGAATATCAGCAAGATTCGGCAACTTCCCTGTTGGGGCAAAAACTAAAGTTGGACAAACCGTACCTAACCGAAGCGCTCACAAATCTGGAACCGTTAGTGGTAGAAAGAGGATCTAGTCCGGAAACCTTACAGCAGTCTATGCTGATCGTGGCGACTTGCTATCAAAACCAACCAAATGGTTTGATCCGGCTCGATCGGGAAAATTGTTTCGGTGACTGGCAGTCTGAAGAGATAGAATTGGTGCGAGAAATAGCCGATCAAGTTGGCACCGCTATCACTCACGCCACCCTATACAAAGAGTTGGAACGAGCTCGTCAGGAAGCAGAAGATGCCTCTCGCCACAAGAGCGAGTTTTTGGCAAATACTTCTCACGAACTCCGCACGCCCTTAAATGGGATGATTGGATTCCTCAAGCTGATTCTGGAAGGTATGACAGACGATCCGGAAGAGCAAATGGAATTCATCCAAGAAGCGTATCGCTCGGCTCTACATCTGCTCGGCATTATTAACGATATCTTGGATATTGCCAAGATCGAAGCCGGTAAGATGGAGCTGGAATTGAGCCAATTAGATTTGGACGAACTCTTCGAGGACGTTGAAGATTTTACCAAAACTCAGGCTTTACAAAAGAATCTCAGCTTCCGCATTCAAAGACCGCCCACAAGAGATAAAATTACCGTTTATGGCAATTACCAACGTCTTTTGCAGGTAATGTTAAATTTGGTTGGCAATGCAATTAAATTTACTCACGAGGGTGGGGTTTTAATTACAGCGGAAGTTGTCAGAAAGAAGGTGGTTGTTCAGAACCAGGAACTGCCTGGAATGGTCAAAGTCCGCGTCATAGATACGGGCATCGGCGTATCATTGGAAAAGCAAGATAGACTGTTCCAATCCTTCAGTCAAGTAGACGGTTCGCGCACCCGCAAATACGGCGGTACGGGTTTGGGATTAACAATTTCTCAAAAACTCATAGAAGCTATGAAAGGTGTGGTGAATTTCTACAGTATGGGTGAGGGACTCGGATCGACGGTGACTTTCACTGTGCCGCTTTATCAAGATGTCGTGATGGGTTCGGAACAGCCAACCGATGTAGATGCTTTGATTTAGAGGCTAGGGCGTCAGGGTTAGGGAAAGAGGGAGAGGGCAGAGGGAAAAGGGAAAATATTAATTCTTCGGCTCCCTCCTCAAGAGATCCCCCACTTCCTCTAACTTTTGACTTTTGACTTTTGACTTTTGACTTTTGACTTCCCTATCGTCGGCGTTCTTGCAATTGCCGATAAACAGCTTTGATATCAACTTGATGATGAGCCAAAGCTACAAGAGTGTGGTAAAATAGGTCGGCAACTTCACCTGCGATCGCTTCTTTATCATCATCCTTACAAGCCATCACCACTTCAGCAGCTTCTTCGCCAATCTTCTTTAAAATCTTGTTATCGCCGCCAGCTAGCAACTTGCACGTATAAGAACTTTCTGTAGGATTGTCCCGGCGCGAACAAATGACTTCAAACACTTGAGACAAAGTATCAGCGGGTGGCGCTTGCTTTTGTCCATCCACGCGATGAAAACAACTGCGCTCACCCGTGTGGCAGGCAATATCTCCAATTTGTTCCACACCAATGAGTAAGGCATCGCTATCGCAGTCGTAGCGGAGACTTTTGACATTTTGAACGTGACCTGACGTTTCGCCCTTTGGCCACAATTCGGCACGCGATCGACTCCAAAACCAAGTTCTTCCAGTGGCGAGAGTTTTTTGCAGCGACTCCCGATTCATCCAAGCCATCATTAACACCGTACCATCCAGATAATCCTGGACAATAGCCGGAACCAATCCGCGCTCATCATAGCGGATATTATCGATCGGAATAGATTGACTAATAGGGGTAGGCTCAGCCGCAGGCATAAAATCAGTTAAAGCTTTAGCTCACTCGATCACGATATCATGCTTTGTCCTAGAGAGCTTTAAATCACTTAACTTACAGCCATAGAGTTAAAACTAGCCGCCTGAGTTCTCACCGCACACCAAGCAATCTCATGCGCCTTAGATTCTGTGCCGTACCAGTGAAGCGCACAATTATACGCAGCTCGGTATAATTCTTGAGCGGGCTCTGAAAGACGAGAGCGCACGTCGGCAGGCAAATCTTGATTCGTTTTGTATAACATCGCGGTTATGGGTGCTATATAGGATAATTTATGAGCTTACTAAGCTTGAACAATGGTTTCCACTATCTCAAGATAGACCTTTAAGCATTTCACCAAGATAAGACTCAAGTAAGGAGCAGATAACTTTGGTCACTACCTCATTTAAAACCACCAACTCAGAAGAAATTTTTGCAGCAGCCCAGAAACTAATGCCAGGGGGCGTCAGTTCACCCGTGCGAGCCTTCAAGTCTGTGGGGGGACAACCGATCGTTTTCGATCGCGTCAAAGGCGCTTATATTTGGGATGTCGATGACAACCAGTACATCGACTATGTTGGTACTTGGGGGCCGGCCATCTGCGGTCACGCTCATCCCGATGTCATCGAGGCACTGCACAAAGCTTTAGAGAAAGGTACCAGCTTCGGCGCACCCTCCTACCTGGAAAACGTCCTTGCCGAAATGGTTATCGACGCCGTTCCCAGCATTGAAATGGTGCGCTTTGTCAATTCCGGCACCGAAGCTTGTATGGCAGTTTTGCGCCTGATGCGAGCCTTCACCGGACGGGATAAAATTATCAAGTTTGAAGGTTGCTACCACGGCCACGCCGATATGTTTTTGGTCAAAGCCGGCTCTGGTGTCGCCACCCTTGGCTTACCCGACTCTCCCGGCGTACCCAAATCGGCCACACAGAACACTCTCACGGCTCCCTTCAACGATTTAGAAGCTGTGAAAGCTTTGTTTGACGAAAACCCAGACCAGATTGCCGGTGTCATTTTGGAACCTGTGGTAGGCAATGCGGGATTTATTCCTCCGGATGGCGGTTTTCTGGAAGGTTTGCGCGTACTTACCAAAGAAAACGGCGCTTTGCTCGTATTTGATGAAGTGATGACCGGTTTTCGGATTGCCTACGGCGGTGCCCAAGAAAAATTCGGCATCACTCCCGATTTGACAACTCTGGGCAAAATTATCGGCGGTGGTTTGCCCGTAGGCGCTTATGGCGGACGTAGAGATATTATGTCAATGGTGGCACCATCCGGGCCGATGTATCAGGCGGGGACGCTTTCCGGCAATCCTCTGGCGATGACTGCGGGGATCAAGACACTGGAATTGCTGCAAAAATCGGGGACATACGAATATCTCGATCGCATTACCAAAAAGCTAGCCGATGGATTGTTGCAAATTGCCAAAGAAAAAGGTCATGCAGTTTGTGGCGGTAACATCAGCGGTATGTTCGGTTTGTTCTTTACCTCTGGCCCCGTCCACAATTACGAGGATGCTAAAAAGTCAGACTTGGCGAAGTTCAGCCGCTTCCATCGCGGTATGTTAGAGCGCGGTATTTACCTCGCACCGTCCCAGTTTGAAGCTGGTTTTACTTCTGTCGCTCATACAGAAGAAGATATCGATCGCACCCTACAAGCCGCAAGGGAAGTAATGTCGAGTCTGTGATTTCAAATTCTCGCAATTGAGTTTTGTGTTGGGGACTGAGCATAGGGCATAAACTGCAAATTTTTAATGCAGATTTGAGATTAAATTTAATCTCAAATCTAAAATTTAAAATCTGAAATTGTCCTCTCCCCAGTCCCTAGTGTAAATAACCATCCCATCCAAAAAATCAGCTTGTTCGTCCCCTCGATTCTTATTCAATTTTCAGATATTTTTGCGCTCTATTTTTTGTGCCAAATCATCAGAGAGCAAGCTATTTTGGCGAGCGGCTGCACTCTTACTCGAAGATGGCTGCTTGGGAACAGATGGCTGTCGCCAGAGGACGAAAGGAATAGTCAGTACGCCCAATATCATGACAATCCCTGCTGTTAACCAAACCATTAAACGACTAGGCTGATAATCGCTGTTCTCAATTTGCCGAAAAATTTGATTGTAGCGCCATAAAGAAAAGGCTATCAAAACAATGCCGAGAATTGCTAAACCTAAGCCGAGGTTTTGAGAGTTAATAGCAGAATGGCTGTCGATATTATGTCCTGTGACAGCAGATTCTAACTGGCGCAGAAATAAGCCAAAGCGAGCAATTGCAAATCCAAATCCAATCAGTGCGATCGAGGTTCGCAACCAAGCCAAAAATGTCCGTTCGTTGGCTTGATGCTCTCTTAGGCGGTCAAAATTTGGCGTCCTGTTCATCGCTATTTAAGAGTGGGCAATACCCACCCTACTTAGCTTACTTAGCTTACTTAGCTAACGATAATTTGTAAATTGCAAGGCAACCGGAAAGTCTTCTTGCTTTAAGCGCTGAATAACCGTTTGCAATTCATCTTTCGATTTAGCAGAAACCCTCACGGCATCTCCTTGAATCGCTCCTTGAACTTTTTTAAATTCATCGCGAATCAACTTGGTAATTTGTTTGGCAATTTCCTGACCAATCCCTTTTTTGAGTTTGATTTCTTGCCGAACGCGATTGCCGCTAGCTGATTCAACTTTGCCGTAATCAAATATTTTGAGAGAGAGATTGCGTTTGGCAGCTTTTTGTTGCAGAATTGTGTGAATCGAGTTTAAAGTAAACTCGCTGTCGGTGCTAATCGTAATCGATTCTTTACCCAATTCCACAGTTGTTTTTGTGTCTTTGAGGTCGTAGCGGCTTTGAATTTCCCGATCGGTTTGGTCTACAGCATTGACCAATTCTTGATAGTCAAAGTCGCTCACAATGTCAAATGAATATGTAGAAGCCATAGGAAATCGGTAAAACTCTGAAAAGGTGAAAAGGTAATCGAGTACTTTAAAATTTTAGTCGCTGAGTAAAGATCGATCTACAATCTCAAATCTCAAATCTAAAATCTCAAATTTGATTACCCATTACTCGCTAACTAATTTATACTAGCTTGCAGCAGGCTTTGGACGAATAAAGTGGCGATGCAAAGGGAGCCAAGGGCGAACATAAGTCCTCGCGCTAGGGGAATGTTCAAAATATAAAAAACCGAGTGCAGCAACCTCGCCACGAGAAATGCGATCGCAGCACCTACCCCTACAGACGAATTGACACCAGTTACGTAAGCCATCAGCGCTGCGGCTGCAAACAGCATAAACGCTTCAAAAGCATTTTGATGAGCCCAGGTGGCTCTTTGAGCGTAGGGAGGCAGTTTATCTACGATCGCTCTGGGAGTTGCCAGGGCTTCTTTGCCCAACTGCACGCGAGCATAAGCCACCAGCAAAAAAGGCACGTAAATCAGAAAAGCTGCTATAGCTATACAGTAAAGAAAAATGTCAGACATCGGTATTTGCGATCGCATCATTAGCCTTTATTTCATTCGTTCTCATGCCTGCCAAATCAATCAGAAAGATTGCCAACTTACTTGTCAAATCCGAAATTTGGCTCGCACAAAGAACGGCAAACTTGCCCAACATACTAATCAAAGTAAAACAGCGTCACTAATTTTCGTTGTTCTTCTGCATCTTTACAAGTTTGCAGCAGCGTGCGGCTGTCATGAAAAGCAAAGCAAATCAGCTGCTGGCATCTAGAAACAATTTCCTGATTGCATAGGGCGCTAGCTTCACCTAAAGACAGATGATCGTTTTCTGGCTTTTCTACCAAGTGCATCACCTGTTCGAGCTGCTGGCGCGATTCTAGGGGCTGGCGCTCCAGACTTTGGGGTAAAATCACGGTTAACAGTTTGGGATCTGCCCGCATTGCGCCTCTAATGGCAGCCGCGTTAGTACCCGTAGCACCGGAGGTAATCAGGCTATTGCCGGATAATACCAAGGCATAGCTCATCATCTCGATCAGGTGCTGATGGGTAATAGGAACGTGGCGAGATCCTAACAGGGCAATGCGCTTGGAACCCGTTTGCTGGATTGTCGCCAGTTCTTGGACTAATTCATCAACTTTAGGTATCTCTATCGATTGACTCAAGGACGGTTTGACGTTGAACAACCTTGATATTTTAACAGAATGGGTTACGGTAGCGTTACAGCAGGCTCCAGTCCGAGTTTGGACATGAGACGATCGACATCAAAGTGTTCTTTCATTAACTGACGGACGCACTGCACTTTAATCGGTTCTTGCAGGCGCACTTGACCGAAAGCGCGGTTAATGATTTCTACAGTGGTGAGGGTATCCAGGTCAACCGACAAAATCGGAATTTCGAGGTCTTCAGCGCGATTGAGAATAAAATCGGACGGAGGGACGTGCCCGGTTAAAATCAAACACTGAGTAGAGGTTTCCAAGGCTGCGAGCTGGATATCCTGACGATCGCCACCAGTCACCACTGCCATATTCCTACCCTTGCGGAAGTACTTCAGCGCCGAGTTGACATTCATCGCACCGATAGTTAAGCTTTCCACCATTAGATCCAATCGATCGGGTCGGCAAATCACCTCAGCGTGCAATTGGTGTACCAGTTCTCTGACGCTGACGCTGCGTAGCAAGGCACTCCGGGGCAGAATTCCCAAAACTGCAATATCCCGCTGTTCCAGAAATGGCTTAATCTCTGTTTCTACTGCTTCGAGTTGCTCGCTGGGAACATCATTGAGGATAACGCCGATTAGGCGATCGCCCAACCGCCGCTTCGCTGACAATATCTTGTGTATCGATAGCACCGATTCCAAGCGCGTTACCAACACAATTCCCGCATCCACCACCTCTGCCACTTCCAGCAAGGACATTTCAAACAAAGTGCCCTCCTCCAGAGTTCCTGGCCCTTCTAGCAAAACTAGCTTTCCAGACTGCACCTGGAGGTATTTGAGTAACTCTGAGCGATAATCGATTGTATCTTCGCCTTTGAGACGTTTTTCGATGCTGACTGTATCGAGAAATAATAGGGTTTTCAGCAATCGGTTCGGCGGCAAGTTGAGATTGTGGGCTAAAAACTTAACATCCTCATCCATGCCATCAGTGCGATCGTCGCTCCAACAGGTTCCCAGCGGCTTACCGTAGGCGATATCCAGTTTTTTTTCTTGTAGCTGATGAGCAAGTCCCAAAAGTACCGCTGACTTGCCGCTATAAGCCTCGGTCGATCCTATCAGCAGATATTTAGCAGATTTCGGCACACCCTCACTCCTAATTTTGAGCTGTGTATCCTCCAAACGCCGTTTCTATTCATCCAAACGCAGCAGCTTGCGGTAAAATCCTTTGGAAAAATCGATTGAGCGAGAGGTCTTAAAATTCATTATGACTTCTATTAGAAAGTTAACAAATTCATTATTAGCCAGGGTAACTTCATAACTCATTTCTGCATTGCCATCAAACTGTAACCGACAACGGGTAAGGTCTGATGGTAGCGCCGCCACATTCCAGGTGGCAACAAAGGGGATGCTCTCTCCGCCTTCTATTTTGCGTTTTCCCTCCAGAACCCCTTTTTCATAGAGACTTATGGCTTGGGGTAACAAAGTGCGCTTGTTACCTTGGTAGTAGGGCATATAGACATTGACTCTGCGGGGGTCGGCAGGTTGGAGCTGTTCGATATTTGCACTCATAATCTTCCTTTTTTTGGCCTCTAGATTCAGACTAATGCCCGAATGCTGGGGCGGCAATATTTAAGCCCGTCCCAGCATTCACTGTCTGTAGTATTCCCAAAATGTCTACTTCCATCATCTCTCTACCTTGAAGGCGGACGCAATTGTCAGTGGCCTTATTTTACAAAGGCAGCGAGTGAGGAAACAATTGACACTATCGATCGATTAACTCGGGGATAGACTTGTGCCCAACTTATGACCCAAGAGGAGAGGGGCTTTGAGGCTCTCCCTTCTGTCGTATGGCTGCGTTGGACTCCCGATCTTGCCTAAATTCAGCCTTTAGGGCTCACACCAATTACAATTCTCAGAAAAATCCTACTCGACAAATTGTCAAATCGATAGAAACGGCGACTGAGTACTTCAACAAGGTCAGGTACAATAAGGCAGCATAAGCTTTTATTGAAGCTGGAGGAAATGGCACCACAAATCCCCGCTCTCAGGCGGTAAATACTGTTTTGCCAGATCTGCTAACGACAAGCTCCGGCTGACTTGGTACCAGTTTGCCCAAACAGGTATTCCGATTAAGGCTAGATTTTACAAACTCGATCGCGAATCGGAACAGGTGGATACAATACCGCCTTCTGTCATGGCAAACTAAAAGGATGTCAAGGCTGCACGGTTTGGTGTTACCCGATACCCAGCTTCTGCAAAGGTGCAGACAAATACTGGTGGTTGAATCAGCTAACCTATGCCAGCGAATTCCTGGCCCGAAAACAATTCCTACAACGAGCTTGATGAAATCGGCTCGGTTTTATCCGATCTGCCTCCCACTTTTGAGGAGGAAACTCAGACACCCGATCGCAGGTTTTATGCGGGACGCAGGCGCAAAGCCGCATTGTTGCTGACAATTGTTTGGAGTGGCACGATCGCCCTGCATCTATTCTCGTGGGGCATTTGGCTGGTGCTGTTCTTGACAACCCTGATGGGTATTCACGCCATCCGCGTTTTGCGAGCTTGTCCCCGTGCTTTACCTGCGCCTTTGTCTGAGGAAAATCAGGATTCTTGGCCTTTTGTTTCCCTGCTGGTGGCGGCTAAAAATGAAGAAGCTGTCATTGCCAGTTTGGTCAAGAATATGTGCGATCTCGACTATCCAAGAGACTTGTACGAGCTGTGGGTAATCGACGATCGCAGTACGGACAAAACGCCGATCTTGCTCAAACAGCTAGCCCAGGAATACGATCGACTCAAGGTATTTCGGCGACCTGCTGATGCTGGCGGCGGTAAATCGGGTGCTTTGAATCAGGTGCTACCCCTGACTCGCGGCGAAATTATCGCTGTGTTTGATGCGGATGCTAAGGTATCTGCCGATATGTTGCGGCGGGTAGTGCCTGTGTTTGAACAACCGCAAGTGGGTGCAGTGCAGGTGCAAAAAGCGATCGCCAATCCCGATGTCAATTTCTGGACTCGCGGTCAAGTCGCTGAAATGGCTTTGGATAGCTTTTTTCAGCAGCAGCGCATTGCGATCGGCGGGATTGGCGAATTGCGGGGTAACGGTCAATTTATCCGTCGTTCTGCCTTAGAACGCTGTGGTGGTTTTAATGAGGAAACTATCACAGATGACCTGGATCTCACGATCCGCTTGCATCTCGATCGATGGGATATTGACTTTCTCATTGACCCTCCCGTTCGAGAAGAAGGCGTCACCACCGCCTTAGCCCTTTGGCATCAGCGCAATCGCTGGGCAGAAGGAGGTTATCAACGCTATCTGGACTATTGGCGTCCGATTCTGAGAAACCGCATGGGTACTCGGAAAACCTGGGATATGTTCATGTTTTGGATTACCCAGTACTTTCTTCCCACGGCGGTATTACCTGACTTTTTGATGTCTGTTTTTCGCACCAGTTTGCCCGTTTTCAGTCCCATTACCGGACTGATGCTTACGATGTCGCTGATCGCGATGTTTGGAGGTTTGCGGCGCACCCGTAAGGACGAAAAACTGACTTTTTCTACCGCATTCTTTACCTTGCTGCAAACGCTGCGCGGTAATTTGTATATGCTGCACTGGGTAGTTGTGATGTCTAGCGCAACTGCGCGGATGTCGGTACGTCCAAAGCGGCTAAAATGGGTTAAAACCGTGCATCAAGGCAGTGGTGAAGAATTGCCAATTACAAATTAAGAATTAAAAATGGGGCTATCCCATTTTTTAATTCTTAATTCTTAAAATTCTTCCCCATTTTCTGCAATTTCTTCTGTGTCTAAGTACTCACTTGCTGTGACATCAGTTATATTTAATCTGGATATTTCTGGCTTATTTGGAAACAGGATTTGTTCCAGATCGTCTGTTATTTGAATAATTTCTCCTTCAAAGAAATTGGCAAGTCTCTGGGCTGCATCAAGTACCACCTTACTATCATTATCTATCTCTATATTTTCTACATTTTTGTTGGAAATCTGCTGACTCGATTTTGGCAAGTCAGGCGGTAATTTTATTGATGAATCTGGCTTAATCTTGTTCGGATAAGACGAACCTACCCCTGTCCCTTGCGCGGAGGAGGGCGAGACTTTACTTTCCTCTCCTTGTAGGGGAAGAGTAGGAGGAGAAGTTAACCGAACAGTATTTGAATCTGGCTTAGTTTCGGAAGCAAAATTCGGTTTGGGGCCGTCTGTATTTTCTTGGGGTTGAATGGAAGGTCGATCGTCAGTTTTTATTGGTGAATAGTTGCTGGGAGGTTCGGTAAATGTGGGAGAAGATGCTAAATTTGGATTGGACAGCGCTGATGTGTTTGTTTGATTAAATTGCGTCTGCTGTTTAATGCTACCTTGCTGTTGGTTTCGGCGAGAAAACTTATTTTCAGTTGTATGATTAGACTGAAAATTTATTTTTATCTTATCGTTGAATGTTTTTGAAAAAGCTTCTTCTATTTGGGGCAAAGTTCCTTTAATTGTAACTGTAAGAGATTCTGTTTTAATGCCAATCATCGCTTCTCGACCTTTAACATATACTAAGTAGCAATGATCTCGCAGCATCCGTTTAGCACCGGGTAGCCGGGTATTTTTAATTACTTGTTGCCAAATATCCTCCAAATTAAATGAATTTTCTGCAATTAGACTTACATCATCTTGTTGAAAATTGGCGTGACTGGGTTCGGCTTCAATAGGAGCATCGGGAACTTGTTCTACAACAGGAATAACCTCTTGTTTATGGAATTGAGGATTTTCAGTTGGGACTGGTATACTTGGAGAAATTATTTCCGATCTTTCTACTTTTTTTGTTACTTGATTAGATGATGGTGTACTGTTTACCTTGGGTGCAATTGCTGGATTATTCAGCGGTTTAGCAGTTTGTTGAACGCTAATTGGGCTAATTGTCGATGCGATTGCAGATGGCAACAATGCTAATAATGTTACCTCTAACCACAAGCGCGGCTGGGTTGTATTTTTTATTTGAACTTCGCTGTCTTTAAGTTGCTTTTGCCCAAATAAAATCTGGTTGATTTCCAAACCTTGAAAATCGCACAGCGCTTGCCAGGTAGGTGCTGTGACGGCGACTAAATCGGAACGGTTGGGTGCGGTTTTCGCAATTAGTAAATCGCGATAGAAAGAAGCTAAGTTTTGCAAGACAATTAAAGGTTCTCGACCTCTATCCATGAGGCGACGAGTTATGTCTATTACAGATGTGCTATCGTTGGTGGCGATCGCGTCGAGCAAACTCATCAAATCTTTCTCTGGAACTGCGCCTACCAAATCCCAAACCTTCTCAACTGTTACCTCTCCGGATAACAAGCTGAGTTGATCTAATGTACTTTCGGCATCTCTCAATCCGCCTTGGGCAATTTGGCCAACGAGAACGATCGCATCATCGGTAATATCGATATTTTCTTTATTGGCGATATGACGCAGATGCTTCACCATCGCCTCTAGAGGAATGCGACGAAAATCAAAGCGCTGACAGCGAGAAATAATAGTTGGCAAGACTCTTTGAGGGTCAGTTGTTGCCAAGACAAAGACTACGCGATCGGGTGGTTCTTCTAAAGTTTTTAACAAAGCATTGAATGCCGCTGCACTGAGCATATGACATTCATCAATGATGTAAACTTTGTGGCGGCACTGTACTGGTGCAAATTGAGCTTTTTCGATTAATTCTCTAATGTTGTCAACACCTGTATTGCTAGCAGCATCGATTTCAATTACATCTAAAGTTGAGCCTTTGGCAATTCCCTGACAAACATCGCATTTACCGCAAGGTTGAGGTGTCGGATCTTTGTGAGAAAGACAGTTAAGCGATTTAGCTAAAATTCTGGCACTGGAAGTTTTACCGGTGCCTCTGGGCCCGGTGAACAAGTAAGCTGGTGCTATCCGTTTTTGTTGGATGGCATTAGTCAGAGTGGTAGCGATCGCATCTTGACCCACCAGATCGGCAAAACTAGAAGGGCGATACTTGTGATGTAAGGGTTCGTAAGTCATAACAATTAAGATATTTTAAGGAGAACGGCATCAGAGCGATAAAATCCGATCGTGGGTCATCACTCATTCAGATAAAGTTGATACAAATTACCATGCAGTATTTTTCACGCCATCGCCACTACATTACTAATTTGGCCCTGGTGATATCGATCGGTCTGCAACTCCCGATCGTCAATACCAGCGTCGGAGTTAGTGGAGTACGAGCAGCCACTTGTCAAGGGCAAACGCCAAATCAATCCCCACAACAAAAAACAAATTTCTTGGCATTTGGTGGTGGCCCAGCGCCGGAAGCGAACGAAATCGCGATCGAAAAGAACATTCTATACTTTCAGCGCACTTTGAGCGCAATGGGTTACAACCCAGCTGAAGCGTTCACTTTTTTTGCCAACGGCGATGAGCGACAGGCGACAGTTCGCTATCTCGACTCTGGTGGACAGCAGCAGTTCAAAGTGCCACAGATTCCCAATCTTGACGGTGCATCTACTATGGCCAACTTGCAGCGTTCGCTTCAGGATCTGAGTGGGAACCCCAAATCTATTTTCTTCTACTTCACAGGACATGGCATCCCCAATCCCGAAGATATAGATAACAACGCTTTCCTGCTGTGGAATAGGGAATTGCTGACAGTGCAGCAATTTGCTGGTATGCTCGATCGCCTTCCAGAGCAGACATCTGTAGTGATGATGATGAGTCAGTGCTTTTCCGGCTCATTCGCTAATTTTATCTACGAAGGCGGTGACCCCAAACGTCCAGTCGCACTGCAAACTCGTTGCGGCTTCTTCGCCACCGTCAAAACCAGACCTTCCGTTGGTTGTACTCCAGCAGTCAACGAAGCGGACTATAAAGATTATAGTTCTAGCTTCTTTGCAGGCTTGAGCGGGCGCAACCGTATCGGTCAGTCAGTCCCGTCAGCTGACTATAACAAAGATGGACGGATTTCTTATGGGGAAGCCCACGCTTTTGCCAAAGTGGACGAACGCAGTACAGATTGGCCGATTTCTACATCAGAAGCTTGGCTGCAAAGTCAGGCTGACAAACTGACTCAGCAGACAATCTTGAGTAAACCGATCGCGGAAGTTCTCCAAACCGCTCGCCCGGAACAAAGTTACGCGGTTCATTCTATCGCTAAAATATTTAATTTCAATATCCAGAAGTCTTTTCTGGCAAACATACAAGCAGTCGATCGCAGTCAGATCGCTAGTGAAGAACAAAAAGCTTATGTCATCCGTCTGGGGATGGAATTAACGAATATTGGTATGGAACAGGAGATCCGTAGTTCGCAAAACAGCAAAGCGATCGCCACCCTTGATAAATTAATCAAATGCGAAAGTAGTTCTTGGCAGCGACTGCAAACGGGACAACAGTAATGGGGCGACAGATGTCTTTTGAGCGAAGATACGCTCAAGTTTGATGAATTTTTACGGATTGACAGAGGTTGGCTGAGAATTAGAGATGCGATTGGGTAGTAAAAGTTGCGATCGAGCTACAAAGCCTCTTTAATTTGGTTCGATAAAATCTGGGATAAAGGTAACGCGGGAATGGGAAAGATGAAAGCGCGATTTTGGCGATATGCCTACAGTACGCTAAGGCGAACGCTACGAAAGTGGTATCGCCGTCTTTTTGGCATCCGCAAACAACCCCAACCTCCAAAACCTATAAAGCAATCGGAAAATACACCCCTAACCGATGCAGACTACGAGTATTTTTTTATGCAGCTCTTAGAAGGGGTTGAGCATGGCTGGCGTCAGGAGCAAGTTTTGAGAGTTTTTGAGGCGCTAGCCGAACGTACTGACGTGGAAGTGTGGATCGCATGGCTGCGCGGTTTTGGCGAGAAACTCCTAGCGTCCCAATCACCAAATCGTCAGCTAGCCACTCGGATGGTACATCTGGGCGATGTAGGGTGCGGGGAATTTGGCGACATTGCCAAGGAAATCGGTATAAAGTTACTCGCACGGGCTCCGCAATCATACCAAGATAGTAACTCGCTTCTCGATCCGGGCGATCCGCAAGAGGCACAAGCATGGTTTTATCAAGGTATTCAGCAATTTAATAATGGTGATTATCAAGCAGCGATCGTCAGTTATGACAAGGCGCTGGCGATTCTACCGGAAGCTCACGAAGTCTGGTACAACCGCGCTAATGCTCTGTTTAAATTGGGACGCACTTACGATGCGATCGCCAGCTACGATAAAGCTTTGCAGTACAAACAAGATAAATCCGATGCCTGGAATAACCGTGGCAACGCTCTGTTTAAAATAGGACGCAGTGAAGAAGCGATCTATTCCTACGACAAAGCTTTGGAAATTCAACCAAATTATCAACAAGCCTGGTATAACCGAGGTGTGGCTTTGGGGCACGTAGGACGTCTGGAAGAAGCGATCGCTTCTTACGATAAAGCTGTGGCAATTGAACCGAAAGATGACCAAGCTTGGTTTAATCGCGGTTTGGTACTGGGGAACTTAGGACGTTTAGAAGATGCGATCGCTAGCTGGGACAAAGCTTTGACATTGCAACCCGATCGCTACGAAGCCTGGTATAACCGCAGTGTCGCTCTCAGTAATTTAGGCCGTAGCGAAGAAGCGATCGACAGCTGGAACAAAGCTCAGGCTCTCAAACCAGAATAGAGGGAGAGGGGGGAGTGGGGGAGCGGGGGAGCGGG